>NZ_JARAVO010000096.1:0-32687 GCF_033792805.1 Streptomyces sp. PA03-1a | reverse complement strand
TCCTGTTTATTTGTGTTTTTTTTTTTTTGTTTTTTTTTCCAACAGAAGGAGGCATACGCAGTTGTGGGAGGGTTCGGGGGCCTGGAGATGTGTAAGACAGCCCGCACACAAATACCGAGCCGTGCACAACCACCAGGCAGCCCGGCGCAGCCGGTCAGGCGGTGCCGCGAGCGACGTCCACGAGACGGAGGAAGTCCGCGACGGCGTCGCCCACGGCGGCGGGGTCCCACTCGAGCGCGGACGCCCCCACCGTGACCTCCGTCATGGCGACCCCCGGCACTTCCGCCTCCGCCCAGCGGCCGAAGAGCGCCGTCTTGGTCTCCTCGGCCTGCCGCACCGCGGCCTCGTTGAGGAGGTCCGCGGACTCCGCCAGCCACACCTGGAACTGGTGCGTGTGCGGTACGTCCGGGTACACCCGGACCCAGCCCGCCCCTGCCGCGAGTGCGTCCCGCAGGGCCGCCGCGACGACCTTCGCGTGGGCCACGTACTCCGGCAGGCGCGGCAGTTCGTGGTCGAGCCCGTCGAGCGCCGCCAGCACCGCCGGCCACTGCTGGAAGACCAGCCCGCCGTAGCGGTGCCGCCAGGTGCGCGCCTCGGCGGCGAGGTCGGCGGGGCCGGCCAAGGCGGCGCCGGAGATGCCGCCGAGGGACTTGTAGAAGGAGACGTACACGCTGTCGGCGAGCCCCGCGATCTCGTCCAGGGGCTGCCCGAAGTGCGGCGGGCACTCCCACAGGCGGGCGCCGTCGAGGTGGACGACGGCGTCGCGCTCGCGTGCCGCGGCCACGGTGGCGGTGAGTTCGTCCCAGGTGGGGAGGACGAAGCCGGCGTCCCGGAGCGGCAGCTCCAGCATGAGCGTGCCGAAGGGCTCGTCCATGCCGCGCACCTCGTCCGCGTCCGGTATGCGGCGGGCCGTGGTGGGGTGGACGGTCCGCAGCCCGCTCAGCGCGGACAGCGCGCCGCGCTCGTGCACCTCGGGGTGGGCCAGCGGGTGCAGCGCGACGACCGGGTTGCCGGTGCGTCCCGCCCAGCAGCGCAGGGCGACCTGCTGGGCCATCGTGCCGGTGGGGAACCAGACGGCCTCCTCCGTGCCGAGCAGCCCGGCCACCCGGTGCTCCAGTTCGTCGACGATCCCGTCGCCGTACGTGTCCACGGGGCCGTCCAGGCCGTCCCGTCCGGCCAGTGCGGCCAGCCGTTCGCGCATCGTGGGGGGCTTCCCGTAGGACAGCACGCGGTCGCAGGAGCGTACGGCGGCGATACGCCGCGCCTTCTCGTCGTCGGCAGAGGTCATGGACCGATCCTGCCGCCCCGGAGGGCCCCGGGAAACATTCGCGTAGCATTGACGAGAACGTCCGGTACCCCCGTGAGGACTGGAACGGAAGGCCAGCGCAGCGTGAACGCATCGCACACCCCGGGGCCCCTGCCCCCCGACGTGGAGGCCCGCCCCGCGCGGCTCACGGTCGGCGTCGTCGGCGCGGGGCGGGTCGGTACCGCGCTCGCGGCCGCGCTGAAGCTCGCCGGGCACCACCCGGTCGCGGCGTCGGGTGTGTCCGATGCCTCACGCCGCCGTGCCGCCGCCCTGCTGCCCGACGTGCCGCTCGTGGAGCCGGCCGAGGTGCTGGCCCGCTCCGAGCTCGTCCTGCTGACGGTGCCGGACGACGCGCTGCCGGAGCTGGTGGCCGGCCTCGCCGAGACCGGGGCCGTACGGCCGGGCCAGCTGCTGGTGCACACCTCGGGCCGGTACGGCACGGGCGTGCTGCAGCCGGCCCTGCGCGCGGGCGCGCTGCCGCTGGCCCTGCACCCGGCGATGACCTTCACCGGCACCTCCGTCGACGTGCAGCGGCTGGCCGGCTGCTCCTTCGGCGTCACGGCACCCGCGGAGCTGCGGATGGCGGCCGAGGCCCTGGTGATCGAGATGGGCGGCGAGCCCGAGTGGATCGAGGAGTCGGCGCGCCCGCTCTACCACGCGGGCCTGGCGATCGGCGCGAACCACCTGGTCACCCTGGTCGCCCAGTCCATGGAACTGCTGCGCGCCTCCGGCGTCGCCGAACCCGGCCGCATGCTGGGCCCGCTGCTCGGCGCGGCCCTGGACAACGCCCTGCGCTCCGGTGACGCCGCCCTCACCGGCCCGGTCGCCCGCGGCGACGCGGGCACGGTCGCGGCGCACCTGGCGGAGCTGCGCCGGCAGGCGCCGGAGATGGTCGCCCCGTACGTCGCGATGGCCCGCGCCACGGCGGACCGCGCCCTGGCGGGCGGGATGCTGAAGCCGGAGTTCGCGGAGGCGCTGCTGGGCGTCCTGGCGGACGGCGCCGAGGGGGGAAAGAGATGACCAGGCTGGTGCACACCGCGCGCGAGCTGCGGTCGGCCGTCGAGGGCCGGCCCGGCGAGGTCGGGGTCGTCATGACCATGGGCGCGCTGCACGAGGGGCACGCGACCCTCGTGCGCACCGCCCGCGAGCGGGTGGGGGACGGCACCGTCGTCGTCACCGTCTTCGTCAACCCGCTGCAGTTCGGGCCGGACGAGGACTTCGACCGCTACCCGCGCACCCTCGACGCCGACGTCGAGACCGCCGCGCGGGCCGGCGCCGACCTCGTCTTCGCGCCCGCCGCCGACGAGGTCTACCCCGGCGGGCAGCCGCAGGTGCGGATCAGCGCCGGGCCGATGGGCGAGGGCTACGAGGGCGCCGTGCGCCCCGGCCACTTCGACGGCATGCTGACCGTCGTCGCCAAGCTGCTCCACCTGACCCGGCCGGACGTCGCCTTCTACGGCCAGAAGGACGCCCAGCAACTGGCCCTCATCCGCCGCATGGTGACGGACCTGAACTTCCCGGCCGAGATCGTCGGCGTGCCCACGGTCCGCGAGCCGGACGGCCTGGCCCTGTCCAGCCGCAACCGGTACCTCTCCGACGGCGACCGCGGGACCGCCCTCACGCTCTCCCGCGCCCTGTTCGCCGGGCGCGACGCGCTGGACGACGGGCCGGAGGCCGTACGGGCCGCGGCGCGGACGGTGCTGGAGAAGGGCGACGGCCTGGCGGTGGACTACCTCGCCCTGATCGACCCGCGCGACTTCACCGAGGCCGCCCCCGGCCACACCGGGCCGGCGGTGCTCGCGGTCGCCGCCAGGGTCGGCACGACCCGGCTGATCGACAACATCCCCCTGGAGTTCGGAGCCCGCCGATGAGCGGCACAGGTACAGGCATACGGCTGCACTCCCCCGCGCCCGGCTGGGCGCACGAGGCGGACGTGGTAGTGGTCGGCTCCGGCGTCGCCGGGCTGACGGTGGCGCTGCGCTGCGCCGCGCAGGGCGCCAAGGTCACCGTCGTCACCAAGGCCCGGCTCGACGACGGCTCCACGCGCTGGGCGCAGGGCGGCATCGCCGCCGCGCTCGGCGAGGGCGACACCCCGGAGCAGCACCTGGACGACACCCTTGTGGCGGGCGCAGGCCTGTGCGACGAGGAGGCGGTGCGCACCCTGGTCACCGAGGGCCCCGACGCCGTTCGCCGGCTGATCGCGACGGGCGCGCACTTCGACACCAGTGAGGCCACCGGCGAGATCCTGCTGACCCGGGAGGGCGGTCACCACCGCCGCCGGATCGCCCACGCGGGCGGCGACGCGACGGGCCTGGAGATCTCCCGGGCGCTGATCGAGGCCGTGCGCGAGGCCCGGATCGAGTTCATCGAGAACGCGCTCGTGCTCGACCTGCTGACCGACGCCGAGGGCCGTACCGCGGGCGTCACCCTGCACGTCATGGGCGAGGGGCAGCGTGACGGCGTCGGCGCCGTGCGGGCCCGCGCCGTGGTGCTGGCCACCGGCGGCATGGGGCAGGTCTTCTCGGCCACGACCAACCCGGCGGTGTCCACGGGCGACGGGGTGGCGCTCGCGCTGCGCGCCGGCGCGGAGGTCTCGGACCTGGAGTTCGTGCAGTTCCACCCGACGGTGCTCTTCCTCGGCGCGGACGCGGAGGGACAGCAGCCGCTGGTCTCCGAGGCCGTGCGCGGGGAGGGCGCGTACCTCGTGGACGCCGACGGGGTGCGCTTCATGCAGGGGCAGCACGAGCTGGCCGAGCTGGCGCCGCGCGACATCGTCGCCAAGGGCATCACGCGCCGCATGCAGGAGACCGGCACCGAGCACATGTACCTCGACGGCCGGCACTTCGGCGCGCGGATGTGGGAGCAGCGGTTCCCGACGATCCTGGCCGCCTGCCGCGCCAACGGCATCGACCCGGTCACCACGCCGATCCCGGTGGCGCCCGCCGCGCACTACGCCTCCGGCGGCGTCCGCACCGACCTGCACGGCCGCACCACGGTGCCGGGCCTGTACGCGTGCGGCGAGGTCGCCTGCACGGGCGTGCACGGCGCCAACCGGCTGGCGTCCAACTCCCTCCTGGAGGGGCTGGTCTTCGCCGAGCGCATCGCCGCCGACATCGCCGAGCACCCCGCGGCCCCCGGCGCCCCGGTGGTCCCCGAGCCCGGCCGTTCCCCGCTGCTGCCCTCCGAGGCCCGCTTCGCGATCCAGCGGATCATGACGCGCGGTGCGGGAGTGCTGCGCAGCGCGGACAGCCTGGAGGGCGCGGCGGCGGCACTGAGCCGGATGTACGCCGACGCCGAGGAACTGCTGGAGCGCGACGGCAAGACCGCCGAGCCCTGCGTGGAGACCTGGGAGGCGACCAACCTCTGCCTGGTCGCCCGGGTCCTGGTCGAGGCGGCCCGCCGCCGCGAGGAGACCCGCGGCTGCCACTGGCGCGAGGACCGGCCCGGGCGCGACGACGGGAACTGGCGCCGGCACATCGTCGTCCGGCTCCCCGCCGGTGGTGCGGGGCTGCCCGCGGCACCCACTAGTCTCACCATCCGCACCACCCCCACAGCGGACTTCCCCTCGACCCGTCCTGGAACGGAGCACCTGCGATGAGCACGCCCGACCTCCCCCTCCTGCAGATCGGCGGCGCCGGCGGCGGTGGCTGCGGCGACGGCTGCGGCTGCGGTTCCGGCGACGAGTACGCGCACGACCCGAGCGAGTGCGGTCTCGACCCCGACCTCGCGCAGCTGCTCGTCGACGCCGGGCTGGACCCGGTGCTGGTCGAGGACGTCGCGCACATGGCCATCGAGGAGGACCTGGACGGCGGGGTGGACGTCACCACCGTGGCCACCATCCCCGAGGACGCCCTGGCCACCGGTGACTTCACCGCGCGCGAGGCCGGTGTGGTCGCCGGGCTGCGGGTCGCCGAGGCGGTCCTGTCCATCGTGTGCACCGACGAGTTCGAGGTCGAGCGGCACGTCGAGGACGGCGACCGGGTCGAGGCGGGTCAAGTGCTGCTCTCCGTGCGCACCCGTACGAGGGACCTGCTGACCGCGGAGCGCAGCGCGCTCAACCTGATGTGCCGGCTGTCCGGGATCGCCACCACCACGCGCCGCTGGGCCGACGCGCTGGAGGGCACCAAGGCGCAGGTCCGCGACACCCGGAAGACGACCCCGGGCCTGCGCGCGCTGGAGAAGTACGCGGTCCGCTGCGGCGGCGGCGTCAACCACCGCATGTCGCTGTCGGACGCAGCCCTGGTCAAGGACAACCACGTGGTCGCGGCGGGCGGCGTGGCGGCCGCCTTCAAGGCCGTCCGCGAGGAGTTCCCCGAGCTGGCGATCGAGGTCGAGGTCGACACCCTGCACCAGGTCCGCGAGGTCCTGGAGGCGGGCGCGGACCTGATCCTGCTGGACAACTTCACCCCCTCCGAGACGGAGGAGGCGGTCGCCATCGTCGCGGGCCGCGCCCTGCTGGAGTCCTCCGGCCGGCTCTCCCTGGACAACGCCCGTTCCTATGCCGCGACCGGCGTCGACTACCTCGCCGTGGGCGCCCTGACGCACTCCTCGCCGATCCTCGACATCGGGCTGGACCTGCGGTCCGAGGGGTCGGAGCGGGACTGATGCTTCTCACCATCGACGTCGGCAACACCCACACCGTCCTGGGGCTGTTCGACGGGGACGAGATCGTCGAGCACTGGCGGGTCTCCACCGACGCGCGCCGCACGGCGGACGAGATGGCCGTCCTGATGCAGGGCCTGATGGGCATGCACCCGCTGCTCGGCGAGGAGCTGGGTGACAACATCCACGGGATCGCCATCTGCTCCACCGTCCCCTCGGTGCTGCACGAGCTGCGCGAGGTGACGCGCCGTTACTACGGCGACGTGCCCGCGGTCCTCGTCGAGCCCGGCGTCAAGACCGGCGTCCCGGTGCTCACCGACAACCCCAAGGAAGTCGGCTCCGACCGGATCATCAACTCCCTCGCAGCCGTCCACCTCTACGGCGGGCCGTGCATCGTGGTGGACTTCGGCACGGCCACCACCTTCGACGCGGTCACGACGCGCGGCGAGTACGCCGGCGGCGCCATCGCCCCCGGCATCGAGATCTCCGTGGACGCCCTGGGGGCCCGCGGCGCCCAGTTGCGCAAGGTGGAGCTGACCCGCCCGCGCAGCGTCATCGGCAAGAACACCATCGAGGCCATGCAGTCCGGCATCCTGTACGGCTTCGCCGGCCAGGTGGACGGCGTCGCCGAGCGGATGGCACGGGAGCTCGCGGACGACCCGGACGACGTCACGGTCATCGCCACCGGCGGGCTGGCGCCGCTGGTGCTGGGGGAGTCGGCGGTCATCGACGTCCACGAGCCCTGGCTGACCCTGATAGGCCTCCGGCTGGTCTACGAGCGGAACGTATCAACGACCTGACGACCTGACGACCTGACGGCCCGGCGGCCGACGGCCCGGGCAGGCGCACGGGGGAGGCACGCGGCGCGCCCGGCCATATCTGGTTACGCGTATTTTGTTCGCTTAGTACGTAAAGTCAGACCATGCCCACGCCACACGGGTCCCGAGGCGGAATGGCGTTCAGCGCGGATGAACTGCGCGTGCTCCGGCGCGCCCTCTCAGCGGCCCTCCAGTCCAGCACCATGATCCCCACCCCCGACGAGGTCAGGGACTATCTGCGCCTCGCCGAGGACATCGACGAGGCGGCCCGCGAGGGCGGGCGGCTGCGGACCTTCCAGCTCGCGGAGCTCGCCCGGTACCGGGCGGCGCTGCCGGGCAGCGCCGCCGGCTACCTCGAGCGGCTGACGGGCGCGCTCGACACCGGTTACGTGCCCCTGCCGGACGACCTCGCCGCGCTGCGCCGACTGCACGACGCGCCGTGCACGGACGCCGAGGCGCACCGCAGGCGGGCCGTGCTGCGCCGCTGCGAGCACCTGGCGGAGCTCGACGTGCGCGCCCGCCTGGAGGCGCGCATCCCCGCTCCCTCGCAACCCTGCGGCACGCCCGCCACCGGCAGGGCCCGGCTGCGCGCGCTGCCCGGCGGGCGGGCCGCCTCCGACGATCCCAAGCCGGGCCCCAAGCCCGAGCCGAAGACGCCCCCCGCCGAGCCGGCCGCGCCGGACCCCGGTGAGGAGAAGCGCAAGGTGCCCACGCCGGCCGAGATCTTCCCGCCGCGCCGCCGCACGCCGCCGCCCCCCGAGGAGCGGGCCACGGGTTGACACCGGGTCACCGCACAACCTTCCGGAGACGTCACGGGTCCTTCCCGTGACGTCTCCCGTGCGTTCACGGGTGCGCCACCTGACCGTCGACTTCCTCAGGGGGAACCCGGCATGAGACTCACCCGGCTCGCGGTGTGCACCGCGGCCGTCGTCATGACCGCGACGGCCGGATCCGCCGTCATCGCGGGCGCGGCCTCGGCCGCGCCCCTCAGAGCCGAACTGCACCTGACCGCACCCGGCGACGTCGGGGTGGCGGCGACGAGCACCGCGTACAAGACGTTCGAGATCACCGCCCTGGTCCAGCGCTTCGACGATGGGCAGGTGCCGGAGCCCGCCCACGAGGTCGTCGTCACCATGGACCTCGCCGCCCTGGCCGGCGTCGTGGACGTGGCGCTCCCCGCGCACCTGTGCGCCACCTCGGGCACCACGGCCACCTGCTCCCTGGGCACGGTCGACCACACCGGCACCGCGATACCCGTGAGGATGCGGGCCGCCTCCGGCTCCAGGACCGACGACGCCGCGACGCTGCGCTACTCGGTGAGCGCGAAGGACGCCAGGCCGGATCCCGACAGCATGACCGCCACCCGGATCACGGTCGGCAGCGGCCCGGACCTCGTCGTGCCGAAGTCGTCCGCCGTCTCCGACGTACGGCCCGGCGACACCCTCGACCTGCCGGTGGTCATCGCCAACGTCGGTGACCGGCCCACCCGCGGCGGCGTCTCCGTCCTGGTGCGGACCAATCTCACCCGCTCCTTCGGCACGGGCCTGGTGATGGCGGACGACTTCGGCAACTGCCGCCACGCCCCGGTGGGCCAGCCGGAGGACGCCTTCGTCTGCCACTTCGCCACCGACATCGCCCCGGGCGAGGTGTGGGAGCTCGCGAAGCCGCTGAAGATCGAGGTCGAGTCCGGCGCCACCGACGGCAGGGTGGGCTACCAGGCCGACCTGATCGGCGGAAACCTCGACGACGACGCACAGCTCGGCACCCCCGGCACCGGGGCCCCGCTCACCCTCGTCCGCAAGACGTCCGCCCCGGCGGCCAAGGACACGCGCGGCCCCGGGACGGCGGCCCGGAAGTCCGCCGCGCAGGAGGGCTGGGACGTCGACTACACCGACAACCTCGGCGGCCTGAACATCAAGATGTACGACCCCGAGGGGCCGGCCCCCGGCCACCGCGGGGCGGACCTGGTGGCGATCGGGGACACGGTCCGGGCGACGGTCGGCGACCGGACGAAGGCCGTCGTGGGCCTGCGCAACGAGGGCGACGAGGCCGCGCGGGCACGCGGCACCAGCGGGACCGGGCCGGCCACCTGGGTCGCGGTGGAGATCCCCCGCGGGGTGCGGGTCACGGCGCGCGACGGCGCCTGCAAGCTGACCACGAATGCGGACTGGGACGACTACCCGGGCGGCGTCACCTTCGGCGACGACCCGCAGGACGTCGCGCCCGTGCCGACCGGGACGATCTACTACTGCCACACCCGGCACTCGATCGAGCCCGGCACCTCCCAGACCTTCTCCTTCACCCTGGTTGCGGACCGGGCACTGGACGAGGCCACCGGCCTGGTCTTCGCGGCCTCGGACTACGGCGTCGACCGCAAGGGCCAGAAGAACAACGCGGGTGTCCTCACGGTCACGGCCAAGGCGCCGTCCGGCTCCGGCGGGAGCGCCTCGGGCGGTTCCGGCGTGGTTCCGGCCGGCGGGACGGGCTCCCTCGCCGCCACCGGCGCGGGGCCCGTACGTCCCCTGGCGGCCGGCTCTGCGGCCTGCGCCGTCCTGGGTGCCCTCCTGGTGGCGGCGGTCCGCCGCAGGGCGCGTACGGGCGCGTAGCCGCCCCTCGGTGACGAAGCCGTGGCCCCGGCCCGCGACGACGCGGGCCGGGGCCACGGCTTCGTCCGACCGGGGGCCACATCCCGCGGTGGTGGTCCGCCGCGGGGCGCGCCAGGGGGCGTGGCTACCCTGGTGCCATGGACTACGTCTCCGCGCTCGTGCCCCCCACCGTGATGGCCATCGCGTTCACCTTCCTCATCCGGACGCTGATCAGGAGCCAGGGCGGGGTCAACAAGGCCAAGGAGGACGCGGTGGTCGACGCCGCGCTGTCCGGCGCGCAGCCCGCGGCCCAGCGGTCGGGCGGCATCGAGAAGCCTCGGGTATGACCTCGGGATTTCCGGCATTCCGGGCATTGCGCCCGTAAGCAACTAGTATTCGGGTGTGCCCCGTCCATTGGGAGACCTCGAAGACGCCGTGATGAGCCGGGTGTGGCGCTGGAACCGCCCGGTGACGGTGCGCGAGGTGCTGGAGGATCTCCGCCGGGAGCGCTCGATCGCGTACACGACGGTCATGACCGTAATGGACAACCTTCATCAGAAGGGCTGGCTCCGGCGGGAAGCCGAAGGACGCGCCTATCGCTATGAGGCGGTTTCCACTCGGGCCGCTTACTCGGCGGCACTCATGCACGAGGCGTGGGCCGCCAGTGACAACCCCGCGGCGGCCCTTGTCGCGTTCTTCGGCATGATGTCGGCGGAACAGCGAGAAGCCCTCCGTGACGCAATGCGGGTGGTGCAATCCGCTGATCCGGGTGACCCCGGGGAGACGGGCGGATCGGACGGGCGATAGCGTCCGCACATGCGCGCCGCATCAAATGACGTCACCATCCGCCGGGCCAGGACGGCCGACGTGCCGGCTGTCCGGCGACTGCTCGACGCCTATGTTCGCGACCGCATCCTGCTCGACAAGCCGACGGTGACGCTTTACGAGGACATCCAGGAGTTCTGGGTGGCCGAACACGACCAGGACGCCGAGGTGGTGGCCTGCGGCGCATTGCACGTGATGTGGGAGGACCTCGCCGAGGTGCGCACCCTCGCGGTCGATCCGGCGCAGCACGGCAAGGGCGTCGGGCATCTCGTGCTGGAGAAGCTGCTGCAGACCGCGCGGTGGCTGGGAGTGCGGCGAATTTTCTGCCTCACCTTCGAAGTGGACTTCTTCGCGAAGCACGGCTTCGTGGAGATCGGCGAGACGCCGGTCGACGGCGATGTCTTCGGTGAGCTGCTGCGGTCAAAGGACGAGGGCGTGGCCGAGTTCCTCGACCTCGAACGAGTGAAACCGAACACCTTGGGCAACAGCCGGATGCTGTTGCATCTGTGAGGCTGCCCACGGCGTCCGTCCGGCACAACAGTATGTCCGAAACGTTCCGGCGGAAGACCGCGGGGATGGTGGCCGGCCGGGAGCAGTTCGGGCAAGGGGTTTGAGTTTTCCGGGAAAAGGCGGTTTGCTTTTACCGGTTATCCGTATTCGATGAAAGGGAAGCCGGTGGCACAGAAGGTTCAGGTCCTTCTTGTTGACGACCTCGACGGCGGCGAGGCGGATGAGACCGTGACGTTCGCACTCGACGGAGTGACGTACGAGATCGACCTCACCACCGACAACGCCGACAAGCTGCGTGGTCTCCTCGGCCCGTACGTGGACAACGGCCGCCGTACCGGTGGCCGCGCCGGCCGGGGCCGCGCCGCGAAGGGCGCCTCCCGCGGGGGCGCCGCGAGCCAGGACACCGCGAAGATCCGCGCGTGGGCCAAGGAAGAGGGTTACGAGGTCAACGACCGCGGCCGTGTCCCCGCGCAGATCCGCGAGGCGTACGAGAAGGCGCACGGCTGATCGGTCCGGGCGACACGCAGCCGGACCCGGTGGCAGGCGGTCGCGAGCGCGGAGACCAGGGCCGTCAGGCCCACGGTCCCTCCGGAGCGTCCGTCCGCCGCGGGGTTGGGTTGCGTGCCGAGCGTCATGGCGGGCAGGGAGAACGGCGCGCCGGCGTGGCGCCCGCCGTCCGGAACGGGCGGCCGGAGCCAGGCCTGCGCGCCGTCGTCGTAGGCGGCCTCCCGCCCGCACAGCGGTACGAGGTCGAGCGGGATGCCGCTCCACTCCAGCCAGTCCAGCAGGCCGGGCAGTTCCTCGGCGCTGCCCGGGGCGACGAAGAAGCGCATCCGGTACCCCGCCAGGGCGACCGGTCCCGTCCGGGGCGCCGGGAAGCGGCCGAGCACCTCGTGCCCCGCCTCCGCGGGGACGTCGAGGGCGTCCGCGTGTTCCAGGGTCGCCGGGACCCGTGAGGCCTGCATGCCCTGCGCAACGCTCCCCGGGGGTCCCGGGTTACGACGCGGGTCACCGGGAGTGCCCGGCCGGCCGGTTCCCGTCACCCTCCGTGAATCCCCAGGACGCAAGCCTGTTCGCCTATAGCAGACAGCGGGCGTGCTCCCGGCATGGACTGTCCGTGCAGGCGGGTAAGAAATACCTAGTGGGAACGGACGACGGCCATGTCGGACAGGCGGGGCGTTCGCCCTCGGCGTACTGGATAAAGGGCTATCCGCCTGGCCTGCGGGAACATCGTCTCGCACCATCGGGTTGAGGCTGTTGTCGACGGCGCGGGGGTTAACGACCTCGCAAGGTGTCGACGGTTGAAGTGAGCTGCCCCGCTGTGCGGGACTAGCATGCGGAAGGACAGGGAGGGGACACGCCCCTAACTGCCCGACCGCTCTGAGGAGCGATTAACGATGTTCGAGAGGTTCACCGACCGCGCGCGGCGGGTTGTCGTCCTGGCTCAGGAAGAAGCCCGGATGCTCAACCACAACTACATCGGCACCGAGCACATCCTCCTGGGCCTTATCCACGAGGGTGAGGGTGTCGCCGCTAAGGCCCTGGAGAGCCTCGGGATTTCGCTCGAGGCGGTCCGCCAGCAGGTTGAGGAGATCATCGGACAGGGGCAGCAGGCCCCGTCCGGCCACATCCCCTTCACCCCCCGGGCCAAGAAGGTCCTGGAGCTGTCGCTCCGCGAGGCCCTCCAGCTCGGCCACAACTACATCGGCACCGAGCACATCCTGCTCGGCCTGATCCGCGAGGGCGAGGGCGTCGCGGCCCAGGTCCTCGTGAAGCTGGGCGCCGATCTCAACCGGGTGCGGCAGCAGGTCATCCAGCTGCTCTCCGGCTACCAGGGCAAGGAGGCCGCCACCGCAGGCGGTCCGGCCGAGGGCACCCCCTCGACCTCGCTCGTCCTGGACCAGTTCGGCCGCAACCTCACGCAGGCCGCTCGTGAGACCAAGCTCGACCCGGTCATCGGGCGCGAGAAGGAGATCGAGCGCGTGATGCAGGTGCTGTCGCGCCGCACCAAGAACAACCCCGTCCTCATCGGCGAGCCCGGCGTCGGCAAGACCGCCGTCGTCGAGGGCCTGGCCCAGGCCATCGTCAAGGGTGAGGTCCCGGAGACGCTGAAGGACAAGCAGCTCTACACCCTGGACCTCGGCGCCCTGGTGGCCGGCTCCCGGTACCGCGGTGACTTCGAGGAGCGCCTGAAGAAGGTGCTCAAGGAGATCCGCACCCGCGGCGACATCATCCTGTTCATCGACGAGCTCCACACCCTGGTGGGTGCGGGCGCCGCCGAGGGCGCGATCGACGCCGCCTCGATCCTCAAGCCGATGCTCGCCCGCGGCGAGCTGCAGACCATCGGCGCCACCACGCTCGACGAGTACCGCAAGCACCTGGAGAAGGACGCGGCCCTGGAGCGCCGCTTCCAGCCCATCCAGGTCGCGGAGCCGTCGCTGCCGCACACCATCGAGATCCTCAAGGGCCTGCGGGACCGCTACGAGGCCCACCACCGCGTGTCCATCACGGACGCCGCCCTGGTGGCCGCGGCGACCCTCGCCGACCGCTACATCTCGGACCGCTTCCTGCCGGACAAGGCGATCGACCTGATCGACGAGGCCGGTTCCCGGATGCGCATCCGCCGGATGACCGCGCCGCCGGACCTGCGCGAGTTCGACGAGAAGATCGCCGACGTGCGCCGGGAGAAGGAGTCCGCGATCGACTCGCAGGACTTCGAGAAGGCCGCTTCCCTCCGCGACAAGGAGAAGCAGCTGCTCTCCGCGAAGACCAAGCGGGAGAAGGAGTGGAAGGCCGGCGACATGGACGTCGTCGCCGAGGTCGACGAGGAGCTGATCGCCGAGGTCCTGGCCACCGCCACGGGCATCCCGGTCTTCAAGCTCACCGAGGAGGAGTCCTCGCGTCTGCTGCGCATGGAGGACGAGCTGCACAAGCGCGTCATCGGCCAGAAGGACGCGATCAAGGCCCTCTCGCAGGCCATCCGCCGTACGCGGGCCGGTCTGAAGGACCCCAAGCGCCCCGGTGGCTCGTTCATCTTCGCCGGCCCGTCCGGTGTCGGTAAGACCGAGCTCTCCAAGACGCTCGCCGAGTTCCTCTTCGGCGACGAGGACGCGCTGATCCAGCTCGACATGTCCGAGTTCAGCGAGAAGCACACCGTCTCGCGGCTGTTCGGCTCCCCGCCCGGATACGTCGGCTACGAGGAGGGCGGCCAGCTCACCGAGAAGGTGCGCCGCAAGCCGTTCTCGGTCGTCCTCTTCGACGAGGTCGAGAAGGCCCACCCGGACATCTTCAACAGCCTGCTGCAGATCCTGGAGGACGGTCGCCTGACCGACTCCCAGGGCCGGGTCGTGGACTTCAAGAACACGGTCATCATCATGACCACCAACCTCGGCACCCGGGACATCTCCAAGGGCTTCAACCTCGGCTTCGCGGCCGCGGGTGACGTCAAGACCGGGTACGAGCGGATGAAGGCCAAGGTCGGCGAGGAGCTCAAGCAGCACTTCCGCCCCGAGTTCCTGAACCGTGTCGACGACATCGTGGTCTTCCACCAGCTCAGCGAGGAAGACATCATCCAGATCGTCGACCTCATGATCGCCCGGGTGGACGAGCGCCTCAGGGACAAGGACATGGGCATCGAGCTCAGCCCCGAGGCCAAGTCGCTGCTCGCCAAGCGGGGCTACGACCCCGTGCTGGGCGCCCGGCCGCTGCGCCGGACGATCCAGCGCGAGATCGAGGACGTGCTCTCCGAGAAGATCCTCTTCGGCGAGCTGCGCACCGGTCACATCGTGGTCGTGGGCACCGAGGGCGAGGGCGAGAACATCAAGTTCACCTTCCGGGGTGAGGAGAAGGTCGCCGTCGCCGACGCGCCTCCGGTCGAGGCGGCCGGCGGGCCGAACCTCAGCAAGGAAGCGTAACCGCAAGTAATCGCACAGCGATCCGACCCCGTCCGCACATTAGTGCGGGCGGGGTCGTCGCGTTTTGTGTTCCCCATGAACCCACCCTTGTTGCGCCGGTTGCATTTGTGGAAAGGTGAGCGATGTTCAGCACGGACTCCTCCTTCTCCGTGCTCCGGCCGGTGTCGTGCCGTCATTCCGGCAGGCATTCGAAAAGATCAGCCGAGAGTGAGGAGAGGCCACCTTGCCCCTTCACCGGCGCCCCGGCCTCACCTCCCCCCACGTAGCTGCGTCCCGCGCCGGCGCATTGGTTCGTACTTTTCCCGGCGGGGCGAACGCGGAAGGAAACTCTCGTTGAAGGAATCCCCGCATCCGAATTCCGCGCACCCCGGCCGGCTGTTCGGCGTACCGGACGAGGCGTTGTCCGGAGAGATCGGAAAGCCCCTGGGAAAGGAAGGCGCGCACCAGCCGTTCGAGGAGTTGCTGGCCCGCCATTGGCGGCCGGTCTCCGAGTACGCGGAGTTGTGCACGGTCTCCGGACACGCCGCCGGCATCCTCGCGGCGGCCGCGTTCACCCGGGTCTTCGTCGACACCCTGCGGCTGACCGGGCCCTCGGCGGCCTGGCGCCCCGAACTCCTGATCACCGTCCACAAGATCGCCGAGGAGTGGGCCGTCGACCGCCGGCGCGCCTGGCTCCACCGGCGGTTGCGGCCCCGCCCCGACCAGACCGACACCCGCCTGGCGGTACCGGAGAACCGCCGGCTGGCGAACCGGGCCTTCATGCGGCTGCCCGAGCCCGCCCGCTGCCTGCTCTGGCACGCCGAGGTCGACGCCGAGCCGCTCGACGTGCCGGCCGGGCTGCTGGGCATCGACCCGGAGCGGGCGGCGGCCCAGCTGGAGCTCGCCCGTACCCGCTTCCGCGAGGCCTGCGTCCAGGCGCACCGGGACCTCGCGCCGTACGAGGCCTGCCTGCAGTTCAGCCGTCTGCTGGACATCTCCATCCACCGCGGGGGCGCCGGTCTCGTCCCCGACCTGCAGCGGCACATAGCCCGGTGCGACCACTGCCGGTACGCGGCCGAGCAGCTCGACCACTCCGGGGACCGGCTGGGCGTGCTGATCGCCGAGGCGGTGCTGGTCTGGGAGGCGCGGGGCTACTTCGACTCCCGCCCCACCCGCCGGGCGGCCCGTGACAACGATGCCGGGAAGGGCTCCGGCGGTTCTCCCGGGCGGCGCCACGGCGGCCGCAGGCGCCGCGCCGCGAGCGGCGGCCGCCGGGGGCTCGCCGCGACCCTCCTGGGCATCGGCGGCTGCGCGCTGGTGACCGCCCTGGTGGTCGGCCTCAGCACCACCGGCGGCGGTAGCGACGACCGTGCCTCCGGTACGGCGCCCACCGCGGCCACGGCGTCCCCCACCGCCTCGGCCTCGGTCACCACCTCGGGCACCGCGCCGGGCACGGTCACCGCCGACCCCGTCCCCACCGACGGGCTCCGCGGCCGGCTCCGGAACAACGGCGACGACCTGTGCATCGACCTGTCCGGCCGCCGCACCGTGATCGGCACCGGGGCGGCCACCGCGCGCTGCGACTCCGGTGCCACGCAGTTCTGGTCGTACGAGCCGGACGGGCTCATGCGGAGCGTCGCCCAGCCCGCGTACTGCCTCAACTCCCACCGCGGCCCCGCGCTGGAACTGGGTCTGTGCACGGCGTCCTTCGTCACCGGCGCCGAGGACGTGCGCTACGACCTCACCCTGACCGGGGACCTCATCCCCCGCTGGAATCAGCAGCTCGCGGTCGCCCCCGAGGGCCGCGAGCCGGGTGCGCAGGTCGTCCTGCGGCCCCGCGACGGCCGGCCCGTCCAGCGCTGGACCTTCGACACCTCCGTCGCCCCGCCCCGCTTCCAGTCGGTGGCGTACACCACCGGCTCGCAGTTGCTCGCCGGCTCGACCCGGGTGGCCGCGCTGCCCTCGGCGCCGCCGGGCCCGACGCCCACGGCCACCGGTTCCCCGACCCCCGGCGGGGAGTCCTGCGAGGGGGACTGCGACGGCGACGACGGCGACGGCTGGGGCCACGGCGGCTGGGACGGCTGGGGGGACCGGGATCGCGGCTACCGTCCCTGACCCGGTCCCGGGACGACGGTCACGTGCGCGGGCAGCCGGTCGGCCCCGGCGAGACGGTCGGCCGGCAGCGGGATGCGCACGGTCAGCGGCCCGGGGTGGGCCGCCAGCGGTGACAGGTCGAACCGGCCGTCGGCCGGGGCGGCCAGCTCCAGCTCCCGCAGCGCGGGCAGCCCGCCGATCGACCCCCAGTCGGCGGGCGTGCCCGGACCGAGCAGCGCGAGCCTGCGCAGGCCCCGCTGGCCCGCCAGGAATCGCAGGTCGGGCAGCGCGCAGTCCTTCAGCCTGACCTCGGTGAGGGCGAGCCCGGCCACGTACCCGGTCAGCTCGTCCACGGGCAGCTCGCCCCGCAGGTCGAGGCGGGTGGGCCGCAGAGCGAGCCTGCGCAGTTCGCGCAGCTGGTCGGCGGAGCGGACGGTGAAGTCCAGGCCGTCCGGGTCGAGACGGGCGACGACCTCCTGCGCGTACACGGCGCAGTCGAAGCGGTGCCAGGACCACATCAGCTGGGCGCGGACGCGCACGGACGGGTGCGCGGCGAAGCGGCCCAGATAGCCGGCGGCCCGGTCCGAGGGCAGGTGGCAGGCCGTGACCACGACGTGGAGCGCGTCCTCGTCGCAGAGCCCGTCGGGGCCGGGGAGCAGGTCCAGGACGAGCGGTCCGGCCTCCGCCAGGGCGCGGGCCTCGGCCGCGTCGGCGGGCGGGACGAGCGCGGCGGCGCGCCGTTCCACGGCCCCGCGCACGGCCGGGTCGAGGGCGGTGGCGTGCTCCAGGCAGGCGGCGGCGAGCAGGTGGAGCCGTGCCCGGGTGCGCCGGTCCGCGGCGAGGTCACCGCGGTCGAGGAGGTCCTGGAGGATCGCGGCGCGCTCGCTCGGACGGGCGAGCGCCACGGCCATGCGCAGGACGTCCTCCCACCGGTCGTCGGCGGCGTGGGCGGCGAGCAGCCCGAAGTCGCCCTCCTCGACGGCGGCGCGGGCGCCCAGGTAGTCCTGGAAGGTGCGGTGCACGAAGTCGACCGTGCCGGGTGCGGGCCGGCGCAGCACGCCGCCCCGGTCGAGGAGGTGGGTGAGGACGGCGGCGGCGTCGCCGAGGGCGGCGGCCTCGGGGACGGCGGGCAGCGCCCGCGCGACGACGGCCTCGGCCCGGTCGAGGTCCATCTCGGTGCGGCCGTTGCGGACCAGCCAGTGCGCCAGCCGCTGCAGCAGCTCGATCTGCGCCTCCTCGCGCAGCGGCACGACGGCCGCCTCCCGTTCGCGGTCCCGGCGGACCAGCAGCATCGACAGGGCGGCGGCGTACAGGTCCTTCCTGGCCCGCGGGAGGTAGCCGCGACGGTCGTGGTGCAGGGCGCAGATCAGGCCGCACATCAGGGGGTTGGTGGCGAGCCGGCCGAGGTCCGGCTCGGCCCGCACGGCGCTCAGCAGGCCGTCGGCGTACCCGGCCGCCTCCGGCCCCGCGGCGGCGTGCCAGCGGCGGACGAAGGCGGTGACGTCGGCGGGGCCCATGGGGGTCAGGGCCAGCTCGGTGAAGCCCTCCCCGGCCAGCCAGTCCTGCCGTACGGCGGAGGGGCGGGAGGTGACCAGCCAGCGGTTGCCGGGATGGGCGTCGAGCAGGTCGCGGAGCCAGGCCCGGGCGCGGCGGCGTTCGGCGTCCGGGATCTCGTCGATGCCGTCGACCAGCAGCAGCCCGCGGCCCTCGGTCAGGACCCGGGTCTCCCAGCCGGCGGGCTGGGTACCGGCGAGCGGGCAGCCGGAGGCGGCGAGGAAGCCGGGGGGCGCGGGCAGGCGTTCGCCGTGACGGGTGAGGGTGCGCAGCGGGAGGACGAACGGGATCCGGTCCTCCAGGTACGCCATGCCCTCGTCCGGCTCCTGGCGCGCGCAGGCGATCGCCAGCCACTGCACGAGCGTGGTCTTCCCCGACCCGGCCTCGCCGCGCAGCAGGACCCGCTCGTGCGCGGCGAGCGCGCGGTCGGCGGCGCGGGGTCCCCCGAGCCCCTCCGTCCCACCGTGCGGAGGCCCACCGTGCGGAGGCCCACCGTCCGGGGGCCCGGCCGACGGTGCCGCCTCCAGGCTGAGGTAGGCGGTGGCCAGAGGCCAGCGGTCCGGGGTGTCCGCCAGATCGAGGCCGTGGATCGTGAGCCGCCCGTGCTTCTTCGCGACGTACGCCAGGTAGCGCCGCTCGAAGGCCGCGTCCTCGCCGCCCGGCAGCGGGGTGCGGGCGATGAGTTCGTCGACGCGGGCGGTCAGGTCGCCCAGCGTCCGGCTCTGCTCGACCAGGGTGGCGGCGACGAAGGTCGAGCGCTGGGTGAAGAAGTGCAGGATGTGCAGGCAGGCCGTGTCGAGCAACCGTGCGTGGAAGTGCGCCCCGTCGGCGCTGAGCTCCCGCTCCGGGGATCCGGCCGCACGGCGCAGGGCGCGGGCGAACGCGGCGTGCCCGAGGCCCACGGCCTGCAGGTCGGTGAGGTCGAGGTCGCCCAGGGCCCGCAGGGAGGTCGCGAGGGCGTCCACGACGGCGGTCTCCTCGTCGGCGCCGACGGGGCGTTCCCCGGTGCGCAGGGCCTGGCGCACCAGCTTGGCGGCCAGGGCGCGCAGGTCCGCGTCGGTGAGGGTGCGCTTCTCGCCCCTGAAGGAGACGCGGGAGGAGATGCGGACCGGCCGGTCCAGCAGGCCCGCGCCGGGTCCCTCGGTCACGAAGAGCCTCTTGACCAACGGCCCCGCGACGGCCGACGCCAGCCGTACGCCCACGGCAGAAGGATCCACGTACCCGCCCCCCCCGTCGTGCGGTTCGCGCGGTTTTCCCATTCCGCGCTCCGCATGTTCCCGGATTTCCCGTTCCGTGTGACCCGGGCCACGGGACCTAGGTCCCGAAGGGCAATTCCCTTTGGTCCCGAGGCCGGTGACGTGACCCACGTGACCTGGGCCACGTACGAATCACCTTAGGGGACTTGAACCCTTGCCGCAGGCGGGGAAGCGGGCCTCGCGAGGTGACGGATACGAAAGGCGGTAGTAAACATAGGGGCTTGTCCGGCGCCGGAATGTCGGGTTACCAAGGGATCGCGGCGAACGCACCGCAATGTTCTTGTCCGGCTATTTCCGCGAGGTAATTCCGAATGCGCATGCCCAAGATCTCGAGCTCCCTCCTCCGTGGCCGTCGTACCGTCGTCACCGCCGGCGTCTGCGCCTCGCTGGCACTCGGTGCGGCAGGGACGGCCATGGCGGAGACGCAGAGCGGGAGCCTGCTGGGCCTCGGCGCGGCCGGGAAGCTGGCGGACGTCACCCGGGCGCAGGCCGACGTGCAGCAGCGTGCCGCCCAGGCCGTGAAGGCCGACCGCCACGCACGCGCCGAGCTGCACCGCAAGCACCAGAACCACGTGACGCAGTCCCAGAAGGGCGCCCCGCAGGCGCAGGCCCGCAGCAACAGCGGCTGGTCGGTCCCGGTCAAGAAGTACGCGCTGTCCGCCGGTTACATGCAGAACGGCGCCCGCTGGGCGCACAAGCACTCCGGCCAGGACTTCGCCGTGCCGATCGGCACCAACGTCCACGCCGTGAGCGCCGGCACCGTGGTCGAGGCGGGCTGGGGCGGCGCCTACGGCAACAACATCGTGATCCGCCACGCCAACGGCATGTACTCGCAGTACGGCCACCTGTCGAAGATGCAGGTGCGCATCGGCCAGCACGTCGGCCAGGGCCAGCAGATCGCGCTGTCCGGCAACACCGGCAACAGCACCGGACCCCACCTGCACTTCGAGATCCGCAAGACCCCGTACTACGGCTCGTCCGTCAACCCGCTGCCCTACCTGCGGGCTCACGGCGTGTCGGTCTGACCCCGGTAGGTCTGGGCGATCAGCTCCTGGGCGACCTCGAGGACGGCGGCACGCTTGTCCTCGGGGTCGCCCTCGAGGTTCTGCATGGCGAACATCCCCGCGTGCATCGCGAAGACCGCGGTGATCGAGCGCACCTGGTCGGTCAGCGGTGCGTCCGGGTCCTTGAGCAGGGAGTGGACGGCGAGCAGCTTGGTCTTGAAGGTCTCGCCGATGCTCAGGTCGCGGACGGTGGCCTGGTTCTCCTGGATGAAGCGGAACAGCGGTCCGGCGCTCCACAGCGCGTCCGCGTAGCGGCGCAGCACCTCGCACTTGGTCTCCAGGGTGCGCGGCTGCTCCGTGGCCCAGGCGATCAGCTCGTCGACCGGTGAGGCGAGGTCCTCGACGATGCTGTTGAGGATGTCCTCCTTGGTCCTGAAGTGGTAGTACAACGCCGCTTTGGTCACGTCCAGGTGCTCGGCGATCTCGCGCAGGGACGTCTTCTCGTATCCCTGCTCGGCGAAGAGTTGCAGCGCGACGTCCTGGATGCGGCGTCGCGTATCACCTCTGCGTGCGTGGGGCGTTGCCATGGGCGAACTTTAACTTACTTGACGCCCGGCTAGTAAGCCGCATACTGTCAGGGTGCCCCAGGCAACTAGCCGGGCGGCAGGTAAGCAACCGAAGACAAGCAAGAAACAAGTAGGGGAGCTTGTGATGGCGGACACCGCCGACACCCCGCAGCGCAGCGTGCGCGTGGTGTTGTTCGGGCTCATGATCGCGATGTTGCTCGCGATGCTGGACAACATGATCATCGGCACCGCGATGCCCACCATCGTGGGCGAGCTGGGCGGCCTGGAGCACCTGTCGTGGGTGGTCACCGCGTACACGCTGGCCACCGCCGCATCGACGCCCGTCTGGGGCAAGCTCGGCGACCTGTACGGCCGCAAGGGCATCTTCATGTCGTCGATCGTGATCTTCCTGATCGGATCGGCGCTGTCCGGCATGGCGCAGGACATGGGCCAGCTGATCGCCTTCCGCGCCGTGCAGGGCCTGGGCGCCGGCGGTCTGATCGTCGGTGTGATGGCGATCATCGGTGACCTGATCCCGCCGCGGGAGCGCGGCAAGTACCAGGGCATGATGGCCGGCGTCATGGCGGTCGCCATGATCGGCGGACCGCTCGTCGGCGGCAGCATCACCGACAACTGGGGCTGGCGCTGGAGCTTCTACATCAACCTCCCGCTCGGCGTGGTCGCCCTGTTCATGATCTCGGCGGTGCTGCACCTGCCGAAGAAGCAGATCAAGACCAGCATCGACTACCTCGGCACGGTGCTGCTCACCGTCAGCATCACCTCGCTGGTCCTGCTCACCACCTGGGGCGGCAACCAGTACGCGTGGGGCTCGCCGCAGATCCTGGGCCTGCTGGTGCTCGGCCTGGCCGCGCTGGCCGCCTTCCTCTTCGTGGAGAACCGCGTCGCCGAGCCGGTCATCCCGCTGCACATCTTCCACAGCCGCAACTTCTCGCTGATCTCGGTGATCGGCTTCCTGGTCGGCTTCGTGATGTTCGGCGCGATGACCTTCCTGCCGCTGTACCAGCAGACCGTCCAGGGCGCCTCCGCGACCAACTCCGGCCTCCTGCTGCTGCCGCTGCTGCTGGCGATGATGGTCGTCTCGCTGATCGCCGGCCGGATCACCACCCAGACCGGCAAGTACAAGATCTTCCCGATCGTCGGCGGCGGCCTGATGACCGTCGGCCTCTACCTGCTGTCCACGATGGACACCGGCACCACTCGCTTCGTCTCCGGCGTGTGGATGGCCGTGCTCGGCGCGGGCATGGGCTTCCTGATGCAGATCACGATGCTGATAGCGCAGAACAGCGTCGAGATGAAGGACATGGGCGTCGGCTCCTCGTCCTCCACGCTCTTCCGGACGATCGGCGGCTCCTTCGGCGTCGCCCTCTTCGGAGCGATCTTCACCCACCAGGTGCAGAACACCATGACGGACCGCCTCGGCGGCGCCGCCGCGGGCGCCGCGTCCGGCTCCGCCCAGCTGGACCCGGCGGGCCTGGCCAAGCTGCCCCCGGCCGTCAAGGACGCCTACCTGCACGCCGTCGCCGGCGGCACGCACCACGTCTTCCTGTGGGGCGCCGCGGTCAGCGTCATCGGCTTCCTGCTGGCCTTCTTCGTCAAGGAGATCCCGCTGCGCTCGGCGCCGACCACGCCCAGCACCGAGGAAGCGGTCGCCGCGGTCGAGGTCGTCTGAGCCTGCGGCCCACCCCGCCCCACCCGCTGCCGATGCTCGCACGGGGGTCGTCGTCCGACCCGCGTGCGAGCATCGTCCGTTCGGCGGGGAACCTGCGGCCCACGGCGTGGGACGGCCGCGTCGGACCCGCCGTCACTCGCGGGGCAGCAGCAAGCGGGCGACCGCGCCGCCGCCCTCCTCCTCGGGCACGTTGCGGAAGGTGAGACGGGCGCCGAGGACGCGGGTCTGACCGGTGGCGATGGTCAGCCCCAGACCGTGGCCGCTGCCGGCCCGGTCGCTGCTGCCCGTGCGGAAGCGGCTCGGGCCGTCGCGGAGCAGGTCGCGGGGGAAGCCCGGGCCGTGGTCGCGGACCTCCACGTACGGGCCGTCGACGGTGACCTCGACGGGCGGCCGGCCGTGCCGCCCGGCGTTCGCCAGCAGGTTGCCCAGGACGCGCTCCAGCCGGCGCGGGTCGGTGCGGACGACGGCGTCGTCGCGGACGGTCACGGTCGCCTCGGGAGCCGCGGCCGCGACCCTGCGCCGTACGAAGTCGCCGAGCGCCACGTCCTGGAGGTCGGCCTGCTCGGCGGCGCCGTCCAGCCGGGCGACCTCCAGGACGTCCTCGACGAGCGTGCGCAGCGCCTGCGAGCGGTCCCTGACCAGCTCGGAGGGGCGGCCCGGCGGCAGCAGCTCGGCCGCGGTGACCAGCCCCGTCACCGGGGTGCGCAGCTCGTGGGCGATGTCCGCGGTGACCCGGCGCTCCGCCTCCAGCCGGCCGGCCAGGACGTCCGCCATGGCGTCCACGGCGCGCGCCAGCTCGTCCGTCTCGTCCCGGACCCGGCCGCCGATCGCGTCGCGCACCCGTACGTTCGTCTCCCCGTCGGCCACCCGGCCGGCCGCCTCGGCCGCCTTGCGCAGCCGCCGGGACAACTGCCCGCCGATGAGCACGCCCAGCGCCGTGCCGCCCACGACGACCGCCGACGAGCCGATGACCAGCGCCTGGTCCAGGTCCTCCAGGACCGAGAAGCGGTCGGTGAACGCCGAATTGAGGGACAGGACCTTGCCGTCCGCCAGCGGGGTCTCCGCCCACACCACGGGCGCGCCGCCGGTGTCGGAGACGTAGGTGGCCCGCTTGCCCTCCCGGGCCAGCCGCTTCAGCGGCGCGGGCAGGTCCGGGTCGTCCAGCCGGGCGTCGAAGGTGAGCCGGCCGGTGGACTCGTAGATCCGCTGGGCGAACTGCACCCGCTCGTTCTGCACGTCACGGGAGTTGTCGATCATGCTGGCCCGGGCCGCGTTGTGCACCACCAGGCTCAGCACCAGCGCGACCAGCGCCGACACCACGGCGATCGCCACGCAGACCTTCCAGCGCAGCCCGATCTTCGGCAGCGGACGGGCCCTCCTCGCGACGGGGCCCCCGGGACGCGCGGTCACCGCGTCAGCCCCTGAGCTTGTAGCCGAAGCCGCGCACCGTCTCGATGCGCTCCTGCCCGATCTTCGCCCGCAGCCGCTGCACATGGACGTCCACCACCCGGGTGTCGCCGCCCCACTCGTAGTCCCAGACCCGCTCCAGCAGCCGGTCCCGGGACAGCACCGTCCCCGGCGCCGCCGAGAACTCCAGCAGCAGCCGCATCTCCGTGGGCGTCAGCGCCAGGCGGTCGCCGGCGCGCCGCACCTCCATGCCCTCCGGGTCCACCTCCAGGTCCCCGAAGGTCAGCGCCCCGGTCCCGGCCGGGGGCTCGTCCGCCGCGGCCACCCGGAAGCGCCGCAGCACCGCCCGCATGCGGGCGGTCAGCACGGCCCCGTCGAAGGGCTTGGTGACGTAGTCGTCGGCACCCGCCTCCAGGCCCAGCACGACGTCGATCGAGTCGGCCCGCGCCGAGAGCATGATCACCGGTACCGTCGACTCGTCCCGGATGCGCCGGCACAGGCTCACCCCGTCCAGGCCCGGCACCATCACGTCCAGCAGCGCCAGGTCAGGCTGCCGGGCGCGGAACGCCTCCAGCCCGGCCAGGCCGTCCGGCACGGCGGTCACGTCGAAGCCGTCGCGCTCCAGCGCCAGGGTCGTCGCCTCGCGGATGACGTCGTCGTCCTCGACGAACAGCACGTGCGTGTCAGCCATGCGGACCGCTCCCGGTGCCGTCGTCCGTCTCGTAGTCGCGGTGGGAGAACGAGACCTCCTCGAAGCGGGAGCCGTTCCACCGGTACGTGGTCACGTCCTCGCCCGAGGGGTTGGAGACCGCGTCCTGCGGCTCGTACACCTGGTGGGTCACCTTCAGGGTGCCGTCGCCGATCTCGGCGAAGACGGGGGGCTGCTCGTCGGCGAAGACGTTGACGTACGCGCCGTCCACCCGGCGGTAGACGTAGCTCCCGATGCCCACGCTGTCCGCGCAGGTCGAGACGTTGACCACCAGGTCCGTGCCGTCCCCGCCGGTCAGCCGGCCCGAGCGACGGTCCACCGGGTACGGCTGCTCCGCGGCCTTCGGGCGGCTCCCCGCACCCGTGGACGGCGCGGCGCAGGCCACCAGGCTGTCCCGGATGTCCCGGGCCACCTTCGGGTCGTGCTTCACCAGGCGCACCACGTCCGCGGCGGCCTTGGCGTCCACCGCCCGCGGGTCCGCCGACCGCCCGCCGTCCAGCGTGCGGGCGTCCGGGACCGGCGCCGACACCGAGGGGGACGGCAGGGCGGGGGAGGCGACCGCGGCGGTGCCCTCCTCGCGCACGCCGCCGGCGTCGCGGCAGCTGGTCACGGCGACGAGTGCCCCGCACACCGCGACAGCGGCGGCAGCGGTGCCCACCGGGACTACGCTGCGGCGCACACGCCCTCCGTCCTGCCCGTGGCGGGCTCCACGGGCCTTCCGTATCCGTTGCTCTGCCGCTCGAGCTCGGCGCGCAGCCGCGCCAGCGCCCGGTGCAGCGTGCTCTTCACGGTACCCACCGACATGCCCAGCGCGTGCGCCGTCTCCTCCGTGCTGAGCTGCCGGTAGTGGCGCAGCAGCACCACCTGGCGCTGCTTGGGGGCCAGCATGCCGAGCGCGTCCAGCAGCATCGCCCGGTCGGCCCGCTGGTCGGCGCCGTCGTCCACGGAACCCTCCGGCAGCTCGGGGGTCGGCACCTCCTCCAGCCGGCGGGCGCGCCACCACTCGGTACGGGTGTTGATCATCACCCGGCGCATGTACGCGTCGGCCAGGTTCTTGTCGGCGATGTCGCCCCAGCGCGGGTAGGTGCGGGCCAGCGCCGTCTGCACGAGGTCCTGGGCGTCGATCGGGTCGGGGACGAGCCGGCGCGCGCTGCGCAGCAGGGCCTCCTGCCGGTTCCGCACGTACTCCTCGAAGTCCATGACCTGGGCTGTCCCCTGGGCGTTCGCCGCCATGGCGTCCCTCCGTCCGGCGCGCTTGATTACGACCAGGTCGACGCTACGGAGCGGATGTACGGCTTTCGCGACCACCGCCGCACAGCGGACCCACAGCCACCCATCGGTTGTGTAACGACAGGGCCGTCCGGAGTGTGCGGCGCTCAGCCGGGCAGCCGGTACAGACCGTCCTCGAGGGGTTCCACCAGGCCGTCGGCGACCAGGCCGTCCAGGGCCCGGGCGCGCTGGACGGGCTCCTGCCACACGGCGTCCAGCTCGGCCTGCGGCACCGGCTCCGTGGCCTCGCGCAGCACGGCCAGCAGCCTGCCCCGGACCTGGCGGTCGGTACCGGCGTACGTCTGGCCGCGGCGGGGCGGTCCCTCGTGCGCGGGGGAGCCGGCCAGCCGCCAGGCGCACTGCCCGGCGATCGGGCAGCGCACGCACTCGGGCCCACGGGCGGTGCAGATCAGGGCGCCCAGTTCCATCGTGGCCGCGGCCCAGCGGGCGGCGGTGGCCTCGTCGGCGGGGAGCATCCGGTGGGCGATCCGGCGCTCGGCGGCGGTCGTCGCGTTCGGCGGGTACTCCACACCGGTCACGGCGCGCGCGAAGACCCGGCGCACATTGGTGTCCAGCACCGCGTGCCGCTGCCCGTACGCGAAGGAGGCCACCGCGGCGGCCGTGTACTCGCCGACCCCCGGGAGGGCCAGCAACTCGGCATGCTCCGTGGGCACTTCACCGCCGTGCAGCTGGGCGATCGCGGTCGCCGCGGCATGCAGCCGCAGCGCCCGGCGCGGATAGCCGAGCCGGCCCCAGGCGCGGACCGCCTCCCCGGAGGGCTCCGCCGCGAGGGCGCCCGGCGTGGGCCAGCGCTCCAGCCACGCCCCGTACACCGGCAGGACCCGGCTGACCGGGGTCTGCTGCAGCATGAACTCGCTGACCATGACGCCCCAGGCGCCCGCTTCGGGACGCCGCCACGGAAGGTCCCGGGCGTTGTCGTCGAACCAGTCGATCACGGGGGAGTGCAGTTGCTGGTGGTCGCGGTCGTCGTTCATAGCGCCTCCGATCCTACGTCCCCGGGGCCGCCGCGGCAGGCAGCGCGAAACGGGTGAGGGAGCTCCCCGGAACGGAGGGGAGATCTGCTGATCAATCACACAAGTTGCCAGCGTGCCGCGCGTGCCTTGGTCCGATTCAAGGGAAACCGCATAAGGTTTGCGCGTGGGCTCAATGCGCAATCCCGTGGGACCTCTCCCGTCCTCCATCTACTGGCGGCGACGGGCGGTTGTGCTGCTCCTGGTCGGGCTGCTCACCGTCCTCGTCGTATGGGCCGTCAACTCCCGTGACGGCGGGGGGAACAGCGCCAACGGGCCGTACGGCCGTTCACCCGCGCCGTCCATCACCCCCGGCCCGTCCGCGAGCGGTCCGCTCAACAGCTCCCGCCCGGGCGGCTCGGTCGGCGGTGGTTCCGGCGGCGACGACGGCGGTGACGCCACGGACGGCGGCGCCGGCGACTCCGGCGCCACGGACGGCAGTTCGCAGGGCGCCGACTCCGGTGGCGGCGACGGAGGCACGGACGCCGGTGCCTCGGGTGCCGCGGACGCGGGTGGTTCCGGCGGCGGTGGCGGTGGGAGCGGCAGCGGCGGTGCGCAGTTGCCCGCGGGCTCCTCGCTGCCCAACTGCGGGCCGGGCGTCTCGCTGAGCGTGCGCAGCACCGACAACGCCTACGAGCCCGGTGAGCGGCCCCGGTTCACGCTGACCGCGACCAACCCCTCCGCCACCGCCTGCAAGCTGGACTTCGGCCCGGACTCGGCGGTCTTCTCCATCAGCGACGTCAACGACCACCACGTGTGGGCCAGCGACGACTGCCCCAAGAGCCGTGCCCCGTACCTGCTGCAGGTCCCGGCGGGCGGCTCGACCTCGTACGACGTCGAGTGGGACCGCCGGACGAGCTCCCCGCGGTGCGCCACGCCCAAGGGCGGGGCGGCCCCGTACGGCACCTACCTGCTCGAGGTGAAGCTCCCGGGCCGCTCCGCGAAGCAGACGTCCTTCGTCCTGAAGAACGTCTAGGACGTCCGGGGCGGCCAGGACGCCCGGACGTCCGGCACGGGGCGGGACCCCCGGGACCTCCGGGACCCCCAGGCCTCAGACGTAGCGTTCCAGGATGGAGGACTCCGCGAGGCGCGACAGCCCCTCGCGGACGGAGCGGGCCCGGGCCTCGCCGACGCCGTCGACCGTCTGCAGGTCGTCCACGCTCGCGGCGAGCAGCTTCTGCAGCCCGCCGAAGTGCTCGACCAGCCGCTCCACGATCGTGTTCGGCAGCCGGGGCACCTTCGCCAGCAGCCGGTAACCGCGCGGCGAGACCGCGGAGTCCAGCGCCTCGGGGGAGCCGGCATAGCCCAGCGCCCTTGCCACGGTGGGGAGTTCGAGCAGCTCGCCCTGCGGCAGCGAGTCCAGTTCGGTGAGCGCCTCGGGGACCGTGCGGCTGCGCTTGGCGGTCGGCTCCGGCACGTAGTCGCGGACGACCAGCTCGCGCTCGGGCTCGACGCCCGCGATCAGCTCGTCCAGTTGCAGGGAGAGCAGCCGGCCGTCGGTGCCCAGCTCGACGACGTACTCCGCGATCTCCGTGGCGATCCTGCGCACCATCTCCAGGCGCTGCGCGACCGCCGTGACGTCCCGGACGGTGACCAGGTCCTCGATCTCCAGGGCGGAGAGGGTGCCCGCGACCTCGTCCAGGCGCAGCTTGTAGCGCTCCAGGGTGGCCAGCGCCTGGTTGGCGCGGGAGAGGATGGCCGCGGAGTCCTCCAGGACGCGGCGCTGACCGGCCACGTACAGGGCGATCAGCCGCATCGACTGGCTGACGGAGACGACCGGGAAGCCGGTCTGGATGGAGACCCGCTGCGCGGTGCGGTGCCGGGTGCCGGTCTCCTCGGTGGGGATCGACGCGTCCGGCACCAGCTGGACCCCGGCCCGCACGATCTTGGTGATGTCCCGGTCGAGGATGAGGGCGCCGTCGAGCTTGCACAGCTCGCGCAGCCTGGTGGCGCTGAACTCGACATCCAGCACGAAACCGCCGGTGCACAGTGATTCGACGGTCTTGTCCATGCCCAGCACGATGAGGCCGCCGGTGTTGCCGCGCAGGACCCGCTCGAGGCCGTCCCGAAGGCCCGTGCCGGGGGCCACGGCGCTCAGGGAGGCGCGCATCAGACCCTCACCGCCCGAGCCCTCGCGACTCCAGGCCTTGCCGGGAGCTGACGCCCGGTCGTTGGCTGCCACTGCTCTCCTCCGGTCGTACGGATGCCCGGATGGGCGAGACCAGGGCAAAGTTTACCGTCGGAAGGGTCAGGGACGTGGGGCCCTCTTGGGCAGGACGCGCAAGGCGTCCCCTATGTCCGCCACCTCCGTCACCTTCATCCCCGACGGGATCTTCCCCGGGTCCGGCGGCACGAGGGCGTGGGTGAAGCCCAGCCGGGCCGCCTCGGCGAGCCTGCGCTGCACCCCGGTGACCCTCCTGACCTCGCCCGCCAGGCCCACCTCACCCACCGCGACCAGGTTCTTCGGCAGCGGCGTGTCGATCGCGGCGCTGGCCAGGGCGAGCGCCACCGCCAGGTCGGCGGCCGGCTCCCCGAGCTTCACGCCGCCGACGGTCGCCGTGTAGATGTCCTGCTTGCCGATCGACCGGATCCGGCCGCGCTGCTCCAGCACCGCCAGCATCATCGACACCCGGGAGTTCTCCAGGCCGGAGGTCGTACGGCGCGGGGAGGGGATCTGGGTGTCGACGGTCAGCGCCTGCACCTCGGCGACCAGTGGGCGCTTGCCCTCCAGGGTGACCGTCAGGCACGTGCCGGGGACCGGCTCGTCGCGCCGGGTCAGGAAGAGGCCGGACGGGTCGGCCAGGCCCGTGATGCCCTCGTCGTGCAGCTCGAAGCAGCCGACCTCGTCGGTGGCGCCGTAGCGGTTCTTGATGCCCCGGATCAGCCGCAGGCGGGCGTGGCGGTCGCCCTCGAAGGACAGCACCACGTCCACCAGGTGCTCCAGCAGCCGGGGGCCCGCGATCGCGCCGTCCTTGGTGACGTGGCCGACGAGCAGCGTCGACATGCCGCGCTCCTTCGAGGCGCGGATGAGCGCGCCCGCCACCTCGCGGACCTGGGCCATGCCGCCGGGGGCTCCGTCGATCTCGGGGGAGGCGACCGTCTGCACCGAGTCCAGGATCAGCAGCGAGGGCTTGACGTCGTCCAGATGCCCCAGCACCGCCGACAGGTCGGTCTCGGCGGCGAGGTAGAGGTGGTCGGACAGGGCGCCGATGCGGTCGGCCCGCAGCCGTACCTGCGACGCGGACTCCTCACCGGTCACGTAGAGCGTGCGCGCCTGGGGCCCGGCCGCCTTCGCGGCGACGTCCAGCAGCAGCGTCGACTTGCCGACGCCCGGCTCCCCCGCGAGCAGCACCACGGCCCCGGGCACCAGCCCGCCGCCCAGGACCCGGTCCAGCTCCGGCACGCCCGTGCCGCGCGCGGTGGCCTGGCGGCCGTCCACCTGCCCGATCGGCTTGGCCGGCGTCGTCACCCGGCCGGCCGCGGTCGTGCGCACCGGCGACGCGCCGCCGTACTCCTCGACCGTGCCCCACGCCTGGCACTCACCGCAGCGGCCGAGCCACTTGACGGTCGTCCAGCCGCACTCCGTGCAGCGGTACGACGGACGGTCCTTGGAAGCGGGGCGGGTGCGGGCAGCCATGTGCCGCACGCTATCGGGTGCCACCGACAACGCCGCACCGCCCGGGGCGCGGGTCCCTGCCGTCCCGCTCCGGAAAAGGCTCGCGCACGTGGCCGGAGGGTCACCCGACGGGGTGAGCGGCGTGTGCTCTTTCGGGCGGGATCACCACCCATTTGGATTAAAGCCCGCCGTGATGCCTGAGGGTGTACGGGTCGTGGTCCTACCGTCACGGAGTGATGAGCAGCAGGTCTGACACACCCTCCCAGACAACCGGCGCGCACCGCCGACACCGCGCGCCGGTCCAGCGTGGCCGCACCGCGCCGGGGACCCCGGGGTCCCCGGCGCGGCGGCGGCCACGCCCGCAGGGGACCCTGCCCGCGCAGCCCCCGGCGCACTACGAGCCGTACCTGGACGGGCTGTTCACCTACTGCCTCTCCGTGCTGTGCGAGCACGACTCCGCCGCCGCCGCCCTCGGCGACGTGCTGGCCGTGGCCGAGCGCCAGCGCGCCCGGCTGCGCGACCCCGAGCTGCGCAGGCCCTGGCTGTACGCGCTGGCCCGCTGGGCCTGCCTGCGCACCCTGGCCGAGGGGCGGCCGGTATCGGTGCAGGCCTCGGCGGACGTGGCCGCCCGCAGACGCGGCGAACTGGCGGCGCTGGCCTGGCCCGAGGCGGCCGGCACCACCCCCGAGCAGCGCGAGGCGCTGGAGCTCGCCGTCCGCCACCAGCTGGCGCCGCACGAGGTGGCCCTGGTCGTCGGGCGGGAGCAGGACGCGACGCGCGCACTGCTCGCCCAGGCGGCCTGCGAGGTGGAGCGCACCCGGGCGGCGCTCGCCGTGGTCGAGCTCGGCAACTGCGCGGCGGTCGCCCGCCTCGCCGGTGACGCCCGGGTGCTGCTGGGCTCGGCGCTCCGCCGCGAGCTGGTGACCCACGTCGACGTGTGCGCGCACTGCCGGGTCACGGCCGAGCGCGCCGTGGCGACGGGACCCTGGCCGGGCCTGGCCACCACCGCCGCGACGGCCGTGCTGTCGACGGTCGAGGCGCCCCGCTCCGCCGCGTACGCCGCCTTGCTGCACGCCATGCGGGGCGGCGTCGGGCGCGCCCGCCAGGGCACCCCGCGCTTCGACCGGCACGGCTTCCCGATGGACCTGAAGGAGCGGATGGCGCGGCGGGCCCGGATGCGGCACCGCGCGGTGACCTCCACGGTGGTCGCGGCCGTCGTCGCGGCACCGGTGCTGGCGCTGTGGGCGGCGTACCACGGGGCGCCGCTGGCGCCCGAGCACAAGGGGGAAGGTTCCTTCAGTGCCGGCGAGGGCCTCGACGGCGTGCAGTACGAGAAGGCCGGTGTCGCGGGCGCGGCCGACGCGCGCGGGCGTTCCACGCGCGGCGGCCAGGGCCGTCTGTCGGTCTCCGTCGTGTCCGCCGCCCCCTCGGCGTCCGCCGCCGCCTCCGCCTCGGCCGGTGCCCGGGGCTCCGCCTCACCGCCGGGCGACGCCACGGACGGCGACGACCGCTCGGTGCCCCGCCCGGGCCGGCTGCTCGTCGAGGCCCGCTCGCGCGGTCACGTCACCGTCGTCACCCTCACCGCCGAGGGCGCGGCGCCGGTCCGCTGGCGGGCGGCCACCTCCGAGCCGTGGCTGCGGCTGAGCCGGAGCCACGGCAGGCTGCGGCCCGGGGAGAGCATGACGCTGACGGTCTCCGTGGACCGCTCGCGGGAGCCCGTGGGGCCGTGGACGGCACGGATCTGGTTCGACCCGTCGGGCGCGGTCGTCACGATCGAGGGGAGGGGGAGGCCGTCGCCTTCCCCGCCGCCGCCCCCCCGGGCGCCGCGGGGTCGGCCGCGATCGGTCCGTTCCACGACCCCACGCGCGCCGGAGAGAGGTCCAGCGCGCTCCTCACCGGCACAGCACCACCGCAGCTCAGAAAGCCCGATTCGCTCGCGTGAGACGAAAAAG
>NZ_JARAVO010000095.1:0-32863 GCF_033792805.1 Streptomyces sp. PA03-1a | reverse complement strand
GAAGCCGCCCGGGGGGCGGCGGGGCGCGGTGGTCGCGGTGTCGGTGGTGGCCGCGGTCGCGGTGGTCGCCGCCGGTGTCCTGGTCGCGGTGAAGCTCACCGGCGACGACAAGGGCCCGCAGGCCGGCCCGGCCGGCAGCCGCTCGCCGGTCGCCTCGGAAAGCGCCCCGGACTCCCCCGCCCCCTCGCCCTCCGCGTCGGGGAGCGAGGAGGGCGAGGGGGGTGAGCAGGGCCCGGGCCCGGACGACGCCCGCGGCAACCCGGGCGAGGACACGATCAAGCCCGTGGTCCCCGGCTGGCAGACCGTCGTGCGCAGTGACATGGGCGTCGCCTACGACGTCCCCAAGGGCTGGACGGTCAAGCCGCAGGGCCTGCTCATCGGCTACGAGTGGGACGACAACCGCGTCGTCACCGGGGGCGCGGCCGTCCTCGACGAGAAGTGGTGCGGCACCGACGAGCGCGGCCTGGCGGGCGTGAAGGGCGGCAAGGGCGCCAAGAGCCTGAAGTCCGAGGCCGCCAACGAGGCCTACAACTGGGCGTACGGCAAGTACAACAAGGAGGGCCGCACCAAGCTGACCGAGGCGGCCCCCCGCGCCTACACCAACGCCCAGGGCGTGCCCGGCTGGATCGCCTCCACGCGCGCGACCGGGATGAAGGGCTCGTGCGCGGCCGACGGCACCTCGTACAGCTTCACCTTCCTCGGCAAGGACAAGGAGGTCCGCTCCTGGCTGCTGGTCGTGGACAGCGGCTACGCGGGCGCGGTCGACGCCGGGACGGTGGCCAAGGTCCGCGACAGCGTCCGGCTGGTCGGCTGAGGGCGAGGGCGAGGCCGTAGCCCGATCCGGCCGGCTCGGGCCCGGCCCGGCCCGGCTGTCGGCCGGAAATGGGTTTGCCAAGGAAACGGCCCAGCGACGATAGTCCCCGGGTGAAACGCCACGTTCCCCACCGGCCGCGCTTCCCGGACTGGGCCGGCCGCAACTTCCGGCTCCTCGCCGCCTCCGCCTTCGTGACCGGGCTCGGCGCCTCGGGCGCCGTCGTCGCGTCGGCGTTCGCGGTCCTGCAGACCGGCGGCGGCGGTACGGAGATCGGACTGGTCGCCGCAGCGCGGACGGTACCCCTGGTCGTCTTCCTGCTCATCGGGGGCGCGGTCGCGGACCGGCTGCCGCGGCACCGGGTCATGGTCGCCGCCAACTGCCTGAACACGGTCTCGCAGGGCCTGTTCGCGGTCCTGGTGCTGACCGGCCGGGCCGAGATCTGGCACATGGCCGCGCTCTCCGCGCTGGGCGGCACCGGGCAGGCCTTCTTCGCCCCCGCCAACGAGGGGATGCTGCTCTCGACCGTCGACTCCGCCCACGCGGGCCGCGCCTTCGCGGTGTTCCGGCTCGGCGTCAACGGGGCGAACGTCGGCGGCGCCGCGCTCGCCGGGGCACTGGTCGCCCTCGCCGGACCGGGCTGGGTCCTCGCGGTGGACGCGACGTGCTTCGCGGTCGCGGCGGGGCTGCGCGCGCTGCTGCGGGTGTCCCCGGCGACGCTGCGCGACCGCGCGGAGCGGCGCGGCGGCGGTCTGCGCGGCGGTCTGCTGGGCGATCTGCGCGACGGCTGGCGGGAGTTCGTCTCACGGCGCTGGCTGTGGGGCATCGTGGTGCAGTTCTCGGTCGTCAACGCCGTGTTCACGGCCGCCGACGCGGTGTACGGGCCGCTCGTGGCCCGGGAGCACCTCGGCGGCGCCGGGCCGTGGGGCGCGGCCCTGGCCGCGTTCGGCGTCGGGAACCTGCTGGGCGGGCTGCTGATGCTGCGCTGGCGGCCGCGCCGCATCCTGCTCGCCGGGGTGCTCTGCGTCTTCCCGTTCTCGCTGCCCGCCGCCGCGCTGGCCCTGGCGCTCCCGGTGCCGCTGCTGGCCTGCGCGATGCTCGTCGCCGGCCTGTCGATCGAGGTGTTCGGCGTGGCCTGGATGATGGCGCTGCACCAGGAGATCCCCGAGGACAAGCTCTCCCGCGTCGCGGCCTACGACTGGTTCGGCTCGGTCTCCATGATGCCGATCGGCACGGCGCTCGCGGGCCCGGCCGCGGACGCCTTCGGCCTGAACGGGGCGCTGTGGGGCTGCGCGGGGCTGACGGTGCTGCTCACGGGCGCGGTGCTCACCCTCCCCGAGGTGCGGCGGCTGCGGCGCGTGGACGACCCCGAGGGCGGGCGGACGGTCGCGCGGGGCGGTCAGCCGACGCCGAAGGAACCCTCGGGCGGGATCGGCGAGGGCACCGCGTCCTTGTCGTAGACCGGCCGCGCCCCCCGTCCGAACACCTCCAGAGCGTCGCCGGCCACCACGCGGGCGGGGAAGACGTCGGACGCGGTACGCCGCGCGATCCGGTCCACCGGCAGCGGGGCGCGGCTCGCGGCCAGCACGGCGTTGCCGAAGCGGCGGCCCCGCAGCACCCCGGGCTCGGCGATCAGGCACACCTGGCCGAACAGCTCGCGCAGGCCCGCGATCTGCGGCCGCAGGAAGTCGAAGGGCGCCGAGTCGGCGAGGTTCGCCAGGTACACCCCGCCGGGACGCAGCACGCGGGCCGTCTCGGTGACGAACTCGTACGAGGTCAGGTGCGCCGGCACCCGCGAACCGCCGAAGACGTCCGCCACGACGACGTCCGCCGAAGCGTCCGGGGCGGCCTCGAGCCATGCACGGGCGTCGTCCGTCGTGATCGCCACGCCGTCACCGCCACGCCCGAGCGGGAGCCGGGCGGCGACCAGCGCGGCGAGCGCCCGGTCGGCCTCCACGACCCGCTGCCGCGAACCGGGCCGCGTCGCGGCGGTGTAGCGGGGCAGCGTCAGGGCGCCGCCGCCCAGGTGGACGACGTCCAGCGGCGCGCCCTCGGGCGCGGCCTCGTCCAGCACGTAGGCCAGGCGCCGCGCGTACTCGAACTCCAGGTAGGTGGGGTCGTCCAGGTCCACGTACGACTGAGGGGCCCCGTCGACCGTGAGCAGCCAGCCCGCGGGCCGGTCCACGTCCGGCAGCAGCCTGGCCGCGCCGAAGTCCACGTCCTGGGTCACGGGTATGCGTCCGTCGTCCTCCACGCCGCAATTGTCCCAGCACACGACGGGGCCCGGGGGCGGAACCCCCGGACCCCCGCGCTCACTCGGCGAGCGCCGTGACGGTGCCCGCGCCGACGGTGCGGCCGCCCTCACGGATCGCGAAGCCGAGCCCCGGCTCCAACGGCACCGGCCGGCCCAGCTCGACCGTCATGTCGACGGTCGCCCCCGGCAGGGCCGCCCCCACCTCGCCCAGGTCCACGTCGCCGACGACGTCGGCGGTGCGGACGTAGAACTGCGGCCGGTAGCCGCTGGCGATCCCGGTGCGCCGCCCGCCCTCGGCGGCCGGCAGCAGGTAGACCCGCGCCCGGAACCGGCGGCTCGGCGTGACGCTGCCCGGCGCGGCCACCACGTGGCCCCGCCGGACCACGTCCCGGGCCACCCCACGCAGCAGCAGCGCCACGTTGTCGCCCGCCTGGGCCTCGTCCATCGGCTTGCCGAAGGTCTCCAGACCCGTCACCACGCTCGCCGTCCCCGCGCCGAGCACCTCCACGCGGTCGCCGACGCGGACCGTGCCCCGCTCCACCGCGCCGGTGACGACCGTGCCGCGCCCGGTGATGGTCAGCACGTTCTCCACCGGCAGCAGGAAGGGTGCGTCGGTGTAGCGGTGCGGCATCGGCACGTGGGTGTCGACCGCGTCGAGCAGCGCCTCGATCGCCGACGTCCATCGCGGGTCGCCCTCCAGCGCCCGCAGGCCCGACACCCGGACGACGGGCAGCGTGTCGCCGGGGTAGCCCTGGGCGGACAGCAGCTCGCGCACCTCCAGCTCGACCAGGTCGGTGAGTTCGGGGTCGCCGGCGTCGGCCTTGTTGAGCGCCACCACGATGTGCTCGACGCCGACCTGGCGGGCGAGCAGCACGTGCTCGGCGGTCTGCGGCATGACGCCGTCGAGGGCGGAGACGACGAGGATCGCCCCGTCGAGCTGGGCCGCGCCCGTGATCATGTTCTTCACGTAGTCGGCGTGACCGGGCATGTCGACGTGCGCGTAGTGCCGCGTGTCCGTCTCGTACTCGACGTGCGCGATGGTGATCGTGATCCCCCGAGCGGCCTCCTCCGGGGCCTTGTCGATCCGGTCGAACGGCACGAACGCGGCGGAGCCGCGGGCGCTGAGCACCTTCGTGATGGCGGCGGTCAGCGTGGTCTTGCCGTGGTCGACGTGACCCATCGTCCCGATGTTGAGGTGCGGCTTGGTGCGCACGTACGCCTGCTTGGGCATGTTGCTTCCTCGGTAAGTCGATTCATCGCCTCGCGTGCGGGACCCCTGGACCGTGCCGACCCTCCCCCTGCGGGGTCCGCCGGACTGTCCGGGAAGGGTCAGATTCGGGCGCCGCCGAACGCGTTGGCCGAGAAAGCCTGTGCCGGGGCAGCCTGCAGCGCGTCCGCGACTGCGGACGTATCTGCGCTGAAGGCGTACCGGGACATGCCGTCGATGATCGGGTACGGCACGGCCGTCGGTCGAACGATTTTCCGGCGGCCCGCCTCACGCCCCGCCGACGCGGGCGAGGACGTAGGCGCGCCGGGTCTCCGTCTCCTGCGGGTAGGGGGCCCGCTCCAGCCGCGCCTCCACCTCGAACCCGGCGTCGGTCAGCGCCTCGGTGACCGTCCCGGGGTCGTGGAAGTGGAAGTCGACGTCGACCTCGTGCCCCCACCACTGCGTCACGTGCCGGATCTCCGTCCCGACGTGGAAGGCCACGAGCACCCGCCCGGAAGGGCGCAGCACGCGCCGCATCTCGCCGAACGCCGCCCGCAGTTCACCGGGCGTCAGATGGACCACCGCGTAGAGCGCGACGACCGCCCCGAACTCGCCGTCCGCCGCAGGGAGGCGGAGCAGGTCGCCCTCGCGGAACTCGGCCCCGGGGTGCTCGCGGCGGGCGAGCGCGACCATTCCCGGCGACAGGTCGATGCCCACGGTCCGCGCCCCGCGCGCCGCGAGCCACGCCGTGACGTGGCCGGGGCCGCACCCCAGGTCCGCCACGGGCGCGCCGTCCGCGGTCTGCTCGGCGAGGGCCGCCAGCAGGGCCCGGTCCAGCGGCTTGTACGCCAACTCGGTCCCGATGCGCTCCCGGTACTCCTCGGCCACGGTGTCGTAGCTGCGGCGCACCCGGCCGCGCCCGTCGCCCCCGCTCACAGGTGCTTCCCCGCCTCTCGTACCGACAGCGGCGACAGCCGCTCCCCCGACTCCGCGAGGAACGCCCGCACGGCGCCGGGATCGGTGCGGGCGTACGCGCGCAGTGCCCAGCCGATCGCCTTGCGGATGAAGAAGTCCCGGTGGTCCGCCTGACGCAGGCAGTAGCGGAACAGCCGGGCGGGGTCGGTGTCCGCCTTGTACGTCAACTGGTGCAGCAGCGCGGTGCGGGCGAGCCAGAGGTCGTCGCCGGTGATCCACTCGTCCATCACGTCCACCAGGGCGGGGCCGGCGGCCACGAGCCGTCCGACGACGTGCGCGGCGAGCAGGTCGACGGTGTCCCACCACGGCTCCGTCGTGATCAGGTGCCGGGCCGTGCCGAGGAAGTCCGGTGAGCAGCGCCCCACATGACGGCGCAGGTAGTCCACGGCGAAGTAGCGGTACTCCCGTTCGGGGAGCGCCCAGCAACGCAGGGCGACGGCCGTGCAGTCCCCCTCGTCCGGGCGCGGCGTGCCCGCGAGCACGGCGCGGGACAGGGTACGCCGGGCCGGCGTGGCGATACCGAGGAACGGGAACGCGTCCCGCATGTACGCCGCCGCCGAGGCGGCCCGCACCGGGTCGGCGGCGGCACCGTACGCCGAGCTCAGCCGGGGCAGCACGAGGTCCGCGAGGGCGCTGTCCGGCAGGACCGGGGCGGGAGGGGCCATGGCCCTACGGTACGCGGCGGCACCGGAGCGACATCCTCCTCCGCTAGGCTCGCAGGATGTCCGAGGTCACCGTCCTCTCCCGACCGCGTTCGCGACCGGCGTCGTGGGCGCGGCTGGCGCTGCTGGTCGTCCTCCTGTCCGGGGCCGCGGCCTCGGTGCTGGTGTGGGAGCCCCAGCGGCTGCTCGCGCACGGCTGGCCCGCGCAACTCACGGGCGCCGCGGCCGTGGTGCTCTTCGCCGCCGGCTACGGGCTCTGCGCCCTCGCCTTCGTACCGCGCCCCCTGCTCAACGTCGGCGCGGGAGCGCTCTTCGGTGCCCAGGCGGGAGTGCCCGCGGCCCTCGCCGGCACGGTGCTCGGTGCCGGCCTCGCCTTCGTCCTCGGCCGCCTCCTCGGGCGGGACGCGCTGCGCCCGCTGCTCCGCGGCCGGGTGCTGCTCGCCGCGGACCGCCAGCTCAGCGAGCACGGTTTCCGCACGATGCTGGCGATGCGGCTCTTCCCCGGGGTGCCGTTCGCGGCGGCCAACTACAGCGCGGCGGTCTCGCGGATGCGCCTCGCGCCCTTCCTGCTGGCCACGGCGCTGGGAAGCGTGCCCAACACGGCGGCCTACGTCATCGCCGGCAGCCGCGCCGCGACGCCGACGTCACCGGTCTTCCTCGTCGCGATGGGCTTCATCGCGGTCACCGGCCTCGCCGCCGTCGTCGTCGCCGCCCGCACCCGCCGCAAGCGCTGACCCTCCGGGCGGGGCGGGGGCGCGGCCGGGGCCGCAGACGCCAGGGCCACCGTCACGGCCGGTAGACCGTGCCGGGGCGCGGTACGGCGGGAGCCATCAGCTCGGAGACGGTCACGAGGACGTAGCCCCGGCGGCGCAGGGCGTCGACGATCCCGGGGACGGCGGGGATCGTGCCCCGGTAGCGGTCGTGGAGGAGGATGATCCCGTCGCGCTTCGTCTGGTCCAGGACCCGCCGGGTGATCAGCGCGGTGTCGGTCGTGGCGTAGTCCTTCGCGGTGACGCTCCACAGCACCTGGGCCAGGCCGAGTTCCCGCATGACCGCCGAGACGTCGTCGTCGGTGCGGCCCTGCGGTGGGCGCATCAGGGTGGGGGCGTGTCCGGTGATCCTGCGGACGTCGTTCTGGACCGGGGTCAGTTCGTCGCTCACCTGCCGCGCGTCCAGTTCCGTGAGCACCTTGTGCGACCAGGTGTGGTTGCCTATTTCGTGGCCATCGCGCGCCATGCGCCGCAGGGTCTGCGGATAGGTGTCCGTGTGGCCTTTCCCCTGGACGAAGAACGTGGCGCGGACCGTCTTCTCCGCGAGAATGTCCAGCAGTTTCGGCGTGGTGGCGCCGGGCCCTCCGTCGAAGGTGAGCGCCACGCATTTCTCGACGGTGCAGTCGGGGGCGGGGCGGTGGCTGCCGGCCCGGGCCGCGCGCTGGGCGGCGGCGCGTGCGTCGGCCGGTGACGTCACTCCGTGGAGGGTGCTGCATCCGCTGGTCACGGCGATGGAGGCGATGGAGGCGACGGCGGCCAGTACGACGGCGACCCGGGTCACCGGCCGCGGTGCGGCGGGGACTCCGGCCCGGGTGAAACGTCGGGAATATTTCCTGGGATTCATGACCGGAAAGGTACGGACCGCGGGGAACCCGGGAATTCGACTGCGGGTACGCGCCTTTTCCGTCCGAAGGAACGATGCACACCGGGCGTCCCCATACTTTGGTATAGAAGTCTATCAAGGGGGCCCGTATGTTTTGATGCGGACCGGGGACGGCGTTTACGGTTGCGTGCGTGATCGATGTGAGACGGGCCCTGCTCGGGCACCCGCGGCTCATGGACGCGGGCGTCGTGGTCGCGGCCGCCGGGCTGACGGTTTTCGTCGTGCGGGTCCAGCAGTCGGGTCTGCACGTGTACCCGCAGCTGTCCAGCGGTGCCTTGCTCACCTCGCTGCTGCCGATCTCCTGGCGGCCGTCCCAGACGGCGCTGATCCCGCTGCTGGCCTGCGCGGCCCTGTTCTGGCGCAGGCGTCACCCGGTGGCGCTGGCCCTGGTCCTCGTGGCGCTGTCGGTCGTCTGGCCCGTGGTCGTACCGCTGCTGGTGGCGCTGTTCACCGTGGCCGCCACCCGCCCCCTGCGCACCACGCTCCGGGTCACCGGCGTGGCCCTGCTGCCCGTGCCGGCGCAGTTCTCCGCGACCTCGTACACCGGGCCCCTCACCTCCGCCACGGCCGTGTCGGCCGTGGCGTTCGTGGGCGGTGCCGTCGGCTGGGGCCTGTACGTCGCCGGAGTGCGGGAGAGGGCCGCACGGGCGGAGCGGGAGGCGGACCTGCGCGCCGAGCAGGCCCGGCAGCACGCCCGGGAGGAGATCGCCCGGGAGATGCACGACGTGCTGGCCCACCGGCTGACCCTGCTCAGCGTGCACGCGGGGGCGCTGGAGTTCCATCCCACGGCGTCGCCCGCCCAGGTCGCGGAGGCGGCCGGTGTCATCCGGCAGAGCGCCGGACAGGCCCTGGAGGACCTCCAGGACGTGCTGCGCGTCCTGCGCACCCCCACGGTCCATGCGCACACCGAGCCCCCGCAGCCCGCCGTGGCCGACATGGACCGGCTGGTCGAGGAGTCGCGCGCGACCGGCGCGACCGTCGAGGTGCACCGGGACACGGAGGACCTGGCCACCATGGACCCCACCACGAGCCGGGCCGCGTACCGCATCCTGCAGGAAGCCCTCACCAACCACCGCAAGCACGCGCCGGACGGCCCGCTGCGGCTGTCGCTGACCGGCGGGGCCCGCGAGGGGCTGACCGTCACGGCCCGCAACCCGGTGCCGCAGGAACGCGCCGCACGTCCCGAAGGCGCCGGCCAGGGCCTGGTCGGGATGAACGAAAGGGCGGTCCTGGCCGGCGGCAGCATGCGCCGTACCTTCACCCCCACCGACTTCGCCCTGGAGATCTGGCTGCCATGGACGAGGTGACCCGCGTCCTGATCGTGGACGACGACCCGCTGGTGCGCTCCGGCCTGCGCATGATGCTGTCCGGGGCACAGGACGTCGAGGTGGTCGCCGAGGCCGCAGACGGTACGGAGGTCCTGCCGCTGGTCGACGCGCACCGGCCCGACCTCGTCCTGATGGACATCCGCATGCCACGGATGGACGGCCTGAGCGCCACGGCCGAACTGCGGCGCAGGCCCCGGCCGCCCGAGGTGCTGATCCTGACCACGTTCACCACGGACGGCTACGTCCTGGAGGCGTTGCGGGCCGGGGCGGCGGGCTACGTCCTCAAGCACACGCCCCCCGCCCAGATCGTCGCCGCGGTGCGGAACGTCGTGGCGGGCGAACCGGTCCTGTCACCGGCCGCCGTCAAACAGCTCATCGGCGCCGTCACCGCCGCCGGTGGCGGGGGCACCGCCGCGCGCCCCGACGACCGGGGCGAGGCGGAGCGGCTGCTCGGCCTCCTGGGGGAGCGGGAGCGGGAGGTGGCGCTCGCCGTGGCACAGGGCAGGACCAACGCCGAGATCTCGGCGTCGCTGTACATGAGCGTCCCCACGGTGAAGGCACATGTGTCCCACATCCTCACCAAGCTCGATCTGAACAACCGGGTCCAGATCGCCCTGGTGGTGTACCGGGCCGGCCTCGCCTGACGGCGGGTCAGTCCGCCTGGTTCGCCTGGTCCGCCTGGTCCGCCTGGCGCAGCCCGGCGACGAGGAGCGCGACCAGGCGGCGCGCGTCGTAGCGGGGATCGCTGTCCGCGCCGATGCAGAGGTTGCCGACGCCGCGCATGAGCGCGTACGCCTCCAGGTCGGAGCGGATCTCGCCGGACGCGGCGGCGGCGGCGAGCAGCCCGGCGCACACGGGCACGAGGCGGTCGAGGAAGGAGGCGTGCAGCGTCTCGAAGCCGGCGCTGTCGGACTGCAGCACCGCGGCGAGTCCGTGCTTGGTCACCAGGAAGTCGACGAACAGGTCGATCCACCGCGCCAGTGCGGCGTGCGGGGTGGCGCTGCTGGCCAGCAGGGCGGGTCCGGCCTCGGCGCAGGCGTCGACCTGGTGCCGGTAGACGGCGGTGATCAGATCCGCCCGGGTCGGGAAGTGGCGGTAGATCGTGCCCGTCCCGACGCCGGCCCTGGCGGCGATGTCGCGCACCGGCGCCTCCACGCCCGAGGCGACGAAGGCGGCGGCCGCCGCCTGGAGCAGCGTCTCCTCGTTGCGCCGGGCGTCGGCCCGCTTGGACCGCGGCGCCCGCCCCGTGCCCTTGTCGCCGTCCTCCATCACCGCGCCACTCCTTCCACGACCGGCCTTGCCAACCGGAACGTCGTTCCGTATCGTTAGCGGAACAAGGTTCCGTTTGCTCATCATGCCAGGGCGCACGCCCCGGGACCAAGCCGTGCGCGCTTCCGCCGCACGCAGCCACCACACCCCACCCGCAAGGGAGAACACGGTCATGCAGTACCGCACCCTCGGCCGCACCGGCGTGCAGGTCAGTTCCCTCGCGCTCGGCGCGATGAACTTCGGCAGCATCGGGCGCACCACCCAGGACGAGGCCACCGCCCTCGTCGACGCCGCCCTCGAGGCCGGGATCAACGTCATCGACACCGCCGACATGTACGGCGCCGGAGAGTCGGAGGAGATGGTCGGCAAGGCCCTCGCCGGCCGCCGCGACGACATCGTGCTGGCCACGAAGGCCGGCATGCCGATGGGCGACGAGCGCAACCAGCGCGGCAGTTCACGCCGCTGGCTGGCCAGGGCCCTGGAGGACAGCCTGCGCCGGCTCGGTGTCGACCACGTCGACCTCTACCAGGTCCACCGGTGGGACCCGGCCACCGGCGACGAGGAGACCCTGTCGGCCCTGACCGACCTGCAACGCGCGGGCAAGATCCGCCACTTCGGCTCCTCGACCTTCCCCGCGTACCGCATCGTGCAGGCCCAGTGGGCCGCCCGCGAGCACCACCTGAGCCGGTACGTCACCGAACAGCCCGGCTACTCGATCCTGCAGCGCGCCGTGGAGACCCATGTGCTGCCCGTCACCGAGGAGTACGGCCTGGGCGTGCTGGCGTGGAGCCCGCTGGCCTCGGGCTGGCTGTCCGGCGCGGTCCGCGAGGGCCGGCCGGTCACCACCAGCCGCTCCACATTCCTGCCGGAACGCTTCGACACCGCCCTGCCCGCCAACCGGGCCAGGCTCGACGCCGTCGAGAAGCTGGCCGCACTCGCGGCCGAGGCCGGCCTGACCATGGTCCAGCTCGCCCTCGGCTTCGTGACGGCGCACCCCGCCGTGACCGCCGCGATCATCGGCCCCCGCACACCGGACCACCTGCGGGCACACCTCGCCGCCGCGGACACCGTGCTCTCCGCCGACGTGCTGGACGCGATCGACGCGATCGTCGCCCCCGGTCTCGACCTCGCCCCGCACGAGAAGTTCGACACCCCGCCCGCACTGCTCGACCCGTCCCTGCGCCGCCGCAGCCGTCCGTGACGCCCACGGGCCCGGACCGGACGTACGGCGCGGACCGGACGACCGGTCCGGGCCGGACGTACGGCGGGACGACGCTCAGCCCTGGGTGACGCCCGGCCAGTCGGCGTAGCGGATGCGGGAGATCTCCAGGACCTCGCCGGTCGTGCCCCATTCGTCCTTGCCGAGGCGGGCCAGCGGACGGAGCTTGCGCACGTCGGGGTGGCCCTCGAACATCACGGCCTCGGAGACGGCGGCGTGGACGACGCGGCCGAAGACCACGGTCGAGTCGCCGAGGGTGACCGTGCTGTGCAGTTCGCACTCCAGGGCGACGGGCGAGGCCGCGACGCGCGGCGGCTTGACCGCGCGGCTGGGCTCACGGGCGATGCCGACCGCGTCGAACTCGCTGACGCCGCGGGGGAAGTCGGTGCCGGTGGCGTTGATCTGCTCGAAGAGGTGCTCGGGCGCGAGGTTGACCACGAACTGCCGGGTCTCCTCGATGTTGCGCAGCGAGTCCTTCCGCCCCACCGAGGTGAACTGCACGACCGGCGGGCTGACGCAGGCGACGGTGAAGAAGGAGTGCGGGGCGAGGTTGGCCGTCCCCGCCTCGCTGAGCGTCGAGACCCAGGCGATGGGGCGCGGGACGACCACCGAGGTCAGGAGCTTGTAGAACGGGGTCCGGCCCATGGCCTCGGGATCGAAGTCGATACGCATGGCCGCCAGTATCCCCCTCGGCGGGTGCGGAACGTAACCGGCGCCTCCACCCCGGCCCGACGCGAGGCCGCCACGAAGGTGCCTGGTACCGGCCGGCACGAGTCCCCGTCGCACGAACGGTACGAAATGCCCATTCCGCCGCAGGCGCGCAGCGGCCGCATCACCCTGAACCTCGACGTGGAGTCGGCCGCGCACCTCCCCCGACGACCGGACGATGCGGCCCACCGCACCGGGCCAGAAGGCCGTGCGGGGCGAGCGGACGCCCGCCCCGCACGGCCGGATGGCCGGATGGCCGACGACAGTTCACGTTCGGTGCTCTGGTCCTCTCGTGCGCGCCCGCCGACGGGCTCCGGAACACCTCACCGCGCCTGTCGTCGACCCACCGTGAGCGGCACCTACGGCATCGTTGCGGCCGTGAAGGAGCCGGAGTCGAACTGGTTGATCGCTGACTGCGTGACGTCGTGGGACGTGGAGAAGATGCCCGCGTCCTGCTGCGCCGCCGCGGAGGCCAACGTCACGGGCTGACCGATCGGGACGTAGTTGGCGCCGTCGTAGGAGTACGAGGCACTGAACGAGGTGCCCGACCGGGTGAGCTTCACCCAGATGGGGCGGTAGATGTCGACGCCGGCGCGGGCGTCGGTGTCCAGGTACCCGTCGCCGTTGGCGTCCCACTCGAACACGACGCCGTTGCGGGCGGTGACCGCGACGACGGCGTACCCGGGCGAACTCCCTGCCTTGGTCATGTCGTTGCGGACCATGACCCCGGACTTGGCCCAGGCGTTGGCGTCGTTGACCGACACGACCCGGGTGGACACGCTCGAGTCGGCGTTGATCGAGCCGGACCGGTAGATCGAGCCGAACTGGTCGTCGTGCTGACCGCCGGCGCCCCACACGTCGGCGCCGGCCGCCGCGATCCCGAATCCGCCGCCGCGCTGGCCGAAGTACGAGCTGACGGCCGAACCTCCGGACGTGCGCAGGCCCGGTGCGACCGGTGCATCGGCCGCGCACCCGCTGAAGCCGAACTGGTTCGCGTTGAGGGACGTCCGGTACTGCGGCGCGACACCCGCCTGGCAGATCACGTCCCGTGCGCCCGCGGGCCAGTTGGCACCGGCGACCTTCACGTTGTTGATCAGCTGGTTGTTGTGCGCCCCGGCGTTCGGCGTCGAGGCGCCACCCGAGTTGTACCAGTTGTTCTGGATGACGTTGTCGCTGGTGTTGTTGCGGAGGCTGTACGCGTTGGTGAAGAGGAAGGAACCGCCCTGGACCACGTTGTTCTCGTAGGTCATCGAGCGCGAGCCCTCGTCGAGGTAGAGGCCGACTCCCGAGATGTTGAACAGGTAGTTCCTGGCGACCACGCTTCCCGGGCTGGCGGAGAGGTTGTAGACCGATCCGCCGTCGGCGAAGCGCGCCTTGGTGTTGTGCACGAGGTTGCCCTCGACGCGGTTGTCCTTGAGCGTCGTCGGCGTCGTGTACTGCGTGTTCCACTTGTAGTAGCCGCGGTCGACGTAGTCGTTCGAGCCCCCGGCGTCGTTGATGCCCCAGCCGTAGCCCGTGTCGATGCCGTCGTAGGGGACGTTGGAGACCTCGTTGTGCAGGATGCGGGCGCCCGTGACGTAGGTGCTGAGGATGCCGCTGTTGTCCTTGTAGTCGACCGCCACGCGATTGATCGTGTTGTCGGATATCAGGATGTCGTGGTTGGTCATCCTCGGGTCGCTCGGGTGGTGCGCGTCGGGCAGCACGCCGCCGACCGCGACGCCGTGGCCGCTGTTCTCCGTGAACCGGTTGCCGACCACCTCGATGTCGCCGGCGCCCAGCCCGACACCGGTCACCGTGGCGTTGGCGTCGTTCCCGATGCCCAGCGCCGACTGGCCGAGGTTGGTGAACGTGTTGCCGGTGAACGAGATGCGGCTGGCGGCGGAGACCTGCACCGCGGCGGGCTCCTGGTACCAGCTGGTGCGCGCCCGTTCGAACATCTCGCAGCCGCGCGAGCAGCTGGTGAAGGCGTCGGCGGGGCGGTAGTCGTAGGCGCCCTTGATGAAGAGGCCGTTCTGCTGGTCCGCGTACCCGTCGGTCGAGGGGCCGAGCCAGGAGGTTCCGGAGAACTGGATGCCCTTGAAGGCAAGTCCGGTCACCGGCTTGTCGTACGTCCCGCCGATGCTGACCAGCGACTCCATGCGGGGCAGCTCGATGTCGAGCCGGTTGGGGTCGACCCCGTCCGCCGGCTTGTAGTAGAGCTTCCCGGCACTCGGATCTATGTACCACTGGCCGACCTGGGTCAGGAAGCTCAGCGAGTTGTCGAGGTACCAGCTCGGACCGGCCAGGAACGAGTTCTGGACGGTGTCCCAGCCCCAGGTGTTGTTGTCCCACGCCGGCTGGGCCATCGTGATCTCGGTGGCACTGATGCTCTTGACCGGCGAGTAGCGGTTCGTGAAGTCGCCGAGGGACTCGAACTCGATGCGCCCCTGGTCGGGGAGCGTGGCGAGGTAGCTCAGGGCCGGGTTCTTGATGGTGAGACCGGTCGCGGTGGGAGTGACGTCCGCGTTGGCCAGACGGATGGCGGCGCGAGGGGCGATCACGCCGTTCACGTAGAGCTGGCGGGTGTCCAGGCCGCTGGGGGTGTCCGCCTCCCAGATGCCCGACCCTGCCCCGGACTTGGACCAGCCGGTGACCTTCGAGGCGCCTGTGATGACGGGGTGGGCGCCCGGGGCGGCGGCCCATTCGACGGTGTGGTCGCCGCCGTCGTCGCCGGGTCCGAACCGGAGGGGCTCGGAAAGCCGGTAGGTGCCGTCGGCAAGCTGGACGGTCACGTCACCGTGCTTGGTGGCCGGGCCGACGACATGCTGCGCCCGCTCCAGCGAGCACGGCTGCGACCGGCTGCAGTGTCCGGCGTCCTTGCCGTCCGGCGCTGCGAAGTACTCCGTCCGGGGCGCGGCTTGCGCTTGGAGGGGAATGAGCGCTGATGCGATGAGGGCGCCGGCGCCGAGCGCCGCGAGGGCGCCTGCCCTGCGCCTCCATCGTCTGCTCACCGAGCGTGTCGAGTCTGACGTCGATGTCATGTTCGATCGCTTCCTGTGATAGGGGCGTTGATGCCCGACACAGAGTTAGCATACGTATGATGTTTGCAACAAGATTCATGTGACGTATGACTTGGAATCCCGGAGGACTAGCGTGTCCGCATCGGGTCCGGGACGAGCCCTGTGACGTGCAGCTCCTCCCACAGCGCCTCCGGGATCACCGCCCGGTACCGCGCGACATTGCTTCGCACGTGTTCCTGAGTGCGCATCCCCGTCACCACCGAGACGACCGCGGGATGGCGCAACGGGTACTGGACGGCGGCCGCGGGAAGCTCCACGCCGTGCCGCTCGCAGACGGCGGCGATGCGGGCGGCGCGTTCGACGACGGCCCGCGGCGCCGCCCCGTAGTCGTAGGGTGCCGAGCCGTCCACGGCCTTGGTGCTCAGCAGTCCGGAGTTGTAGACCGCCGCCGCGACGACGCCGACACCGCGGGCGACGGCGACGGGCAACAGGTCGTCCAGCGCCGATTGGTCGAGAAGGGTGAACCGCCCGGCGACCATCACCACGTCGACGTCGGTCCGCCTCACGAACTCGGCCGGCATCGCCGCCTGGTTCATGCCGGCGCCGATGGCGCCGACGACGCCCTGGTCCCGGAGCTCGGCCAGGGCGGCGATCCCGCTCGACGATGCCTGCTCCCAGTGGTCGTCCGGATCGTGCAGGTAGGCGATGTCGAGCCGGTCCGTCCCGAGCCGCGCCAGTGACTCCTCCACGGAACGAAGGATCCCGTCGCGGCTGAAGTCCCAGACCCGCTTCTTCGTCGCCGGCACGACGAACCCGTCGTCGTCGAGCAGGTGACTCGTGTCAGGGCTGTCCACGAGCAGGCGCCCGACCTTCGAGGAGATGACCACACCCGGCCGGGCGGCCGCGTGCAGGGCCTCCCCCAGGCGGCGTTCGGACAGCCCGAGGCCGTAGTGCGGCGCGGTGTCGAAGTAGCGGATCCCTTCCTCGGCCGCGGCTGCGACGGCGCGTTGCGACTCGTCGTCGGTCGTCTGGGTGAAGAGGTTGCCGAACTGGGCTGCGCCCAGGCCCAACTCCGTGAGCTGGTGCCCGGTTCGCAGTCCTCGGGTCGGCAGCGTCCGTTCCGTGGATGCGCGGTCGCGCGTCGGTGGCTTGCTGGTCACAGGGTCGAATGTCACAGCGACAGCATACGTATGATGTTTACTGTTAGGCTGCGCGGGCTGTGGGCCGGTGCGGCCCGCGACAGAGCGAGGAGGAGCCGATCGGCATGTTGACGGCACGTTACACAGGCGCGCGCACGATGACGGTCGAGGAGCGGGAACCTGCTGAGCCGCGTGCGGGGGAGGTCCGGGTCGCCGTGGCCTACGTCGGGATCTGCGGCACGGACCTCCACGTGTTCCACGGGGACATGGACGGTCGGGTCGGCGAGTCGGCGACGATCGGACACGAGATGTCGGGCACGGTCGTCGCCCTCGGCCCCGGCGTGGAGGGCTGGTCGGTGGGTGATGCGGTGACGGTCATGCCGCTGGCCTGGGACGGCACTTGTCCGGCCTGCCGTGCGGGGAACGAGCACATATGCCAGAACCTGGACTTCATCGGCATCGACAGCCCCGGAGCCCTCCAGGAGTACTGGAACGTACCGGCGTCGACACTCGTGCGGCTGCCCGCGGGGATCTCGCTGCGGGACGCCGCGCTCGTCGAGCCCGTGGCGGTGGCGGTACACGACGTACGGCGTTCGGAACTCGGCCCGGGCGACAAGGCGTTCGTTGTCGGTGCGGGCCCGATCGGCGTCCTGATCGCGATCGTCGCTGCCGCGTTCGGTGCCGAGGTCGTGATCGCCGAGATCGACCCGACCCGGCGGGCAGCCGCCGAGGAGATGGGGCTGACGACGCTGGACCCCTCGTCGGTCGACCAGGTCGCCTGGGTGGAGGAGTGGACGGACGGCGCCGGAGCGGACGTCGTGTTCGAAGTCTCCGGCTCGGCCGCGGCCGTGCTCGGCGCCACCGGCCTGGCGAAGGTCCGTGGCACGCTCGTGGTGGTGGCCATCCACTCGCAACCGCGGCCCGTCGACCTGCACCGCGTGTTCTGGCGGGAGCTGAGGTTGCTCGGTGCGCGGGTCTACCAGCGCCACGACTTCGAGCGCGCCATCGAGCTCCTGGCCGAGGGCGCCATCCCGGCCGAGAAGCTCATCACGGGCATCGTGCCCCTGAGGGAGGTCGAAGCGGCCTTCGGTGTCCTCGAGGCCGGGCAGGCGATGAAGCTGCTCGTCGAGGTGAGCGCGTCATGAACCCGTTCGACCTGACCGGGCGCCTCGCTGTCGTGACGGGGGCCAAGCGTGGCATCGGGTTCGCCGTCGCCGAGGCCCTGGCGGCTGCCGGTGCCGACATCGTCGGAGTCTCCGCCACCCTCGATCCGGCGTCATCGGCGATCGGCGACCGCGTGCGCCGGCTCGGCCGTGAGTTCTCGGGACACCGCGTCGACTTCACGGACCGGCGGCAGGTGACCGGGTTCGCGGAGGAACTCGCCGCAGGCGAGCGCCTGGTGGACATCCTGGTCAACAACGCCGGCACCATCCGCCGCGCTCCCGCCGCCGAGCACCCCGTGGAATGGTTCGACGAAGTGCTCGAAGTCGACCTCACCAGCACGTTCGTGCTCAGCCAGGTTCTCGGGCGGCGGATGCTGGAGGCACGGCACGGACGCATCGTCTTCACCGCCTCGCTGCTCTCGTTCCAGGGCGGGATCAACGTGCCGGGCTACGCGGCGGCCAAGTCCGGCGTGGCGGGCCTGATCCGGGCGCTCTCCAACGAGTGGGCAGGACGCGGTGTGACCGTCAACGGCATCGCCCCGGGCTACATCGCGACCGACAACACCCAGGCGCTTCAGGACGACCCCGACCGGTCCCGCGCGATCCTGGAGCGGATCCCGGCGGGGCGGTGGGGAACGGCGGAGGACATCGCGGGCGCCGCTGTGTTCCTGGCGTCGGACGCCGCGCGCTATGTCTCCGGGACCATCCTGCCGGTCGACGGTGGCTGGCTCGGCCGATGAGGCTTTCGCACGCCCGTCGGTGGTGACAACGCTCCCGCGAGAAGCGGTGCGGGCAGCAACGTTGCCACAGGGCCGGCCGGCTCGGCATCGAGGCGCTCTGGAGGCGTCGGCGGCCGCCTGACCGTCGATCAGGACCTGGGCGGCGGCGCGGTCGCCGGTGGCCGCGGCGGTGACCGCCACCCCCTGCGGCGGACCGAGGTCGCGCCGGCGGGGGAAGAATGCACTGACCCGGTCCCACGGCCGGAGGTCGCGGGGCCCCGCCCGCACGTGATGGCGTTGTCGACGAGGTGGCCGATCGCGTCCGGTATCGCCCGGTGGCCGTACGCCTCCGGCTGCCCACCCCGGCCGTGCAACCCGTCGGGGTGGGCAGCAGCGGCCGGACCACGGCCCACTTCTCTCCGTCATGTCCGAGGGACGCCCCGAACACGGTCCTGGTGATCGGCCGCGTCCCCGAATCGGTGGGCGACGCAATCACACGTCGGTGCCGCCGAGTTGCCGAACGGGACAACCGTCGACGCCCACCCCTCAAGACGATGCACCTCAAGCTCGTGACAAACATCATACGTATGCCCTACAGTCCAGGCGCGGAGTCGTCAACGAAGTCGACAAGACAAGGACATCCCATGGTCGGAATCCACTCTGTGGTGCGTTCGCGCCGTAAGGCGTCGACCGTCGCCGTGTTGTGCGCCGCAACGGCGCTCCTGACCCTCGCTGGTTGCGGCGGTGAAGGCAGCTCGGCGAACGGGGCGTACGGGTTTCCCGAAGCCAAGCAGGAGGCCTCCTCGACGATCACCGTCTGGGTGGACGCGGACCGACAGGCTGCCGTGAAGGCGTTCCAGACGGCGAACCCGGACACCAAGATCAAGGTCGTCACCTATGACGGGGCGGCCAACGGGTCCAACTCCTTCCGGACGAAGATGCAGCTCTTCGACCGCGCCGGCAGCGGCTGGCCCGACGTCGTCTTCTCCAGCCAGAACAACGACGCGGCATGGGCCAGCCAGAAGAGCAACGGCAAGCAGGCCTTCGCGGCCGTGCTGGACAAGGGCCTGGTCCCGAAGGACACGCTCGGCAACTTCACCGAAGGCTCGCTCAACCCCTGCACGGTGGAAGGCCGCGTGTACTGCCTGCGCAACGACCTCGCCCAGGCGGTGCTCTGGTACAACAAGTCCCTGCTCGACAAGTTCGGCTACGCCGTCCCCACCACGTGGGAGGAGTACCAGGCGCTCGGCGAGAAGGTCGCCAAGGAGCACCCCGGCTACATCGTCGGGACGGCCGGCGACGCCTGGACGCCCGAGGTGTTCATGTGGGGGAGCAAGTGCCAGGCCAATGACGTGCCCGGCCCCAAGTCCCTCACGGTGAAGACCGACTCGACCGAGTGCAAACGGGCCGCCTCGCTGCTCGACACCCTCCGCGACAACGGGACCGTGCCGGTGGTCAGCGTGTTCACCCCCGAGTTCCTGAAGAAGTACTCGGGCAAGGTGCTGATGATGCCGGGTCCGGCCTGGTATGCCGGCGCGATATTCAACAACCCCCAGTCGCTCAACGTGCCGGCCGGGCAGCTCGGCGTCGCCGCGCCGCTGCCGTGGAAGGGCGAGAGCGGGGCGGTGACGGGCAATGTGGGTGGCGGAACCTGGTTCGTCTCCAGCCATTCGAAGAACCTCAAGGCCGCCGAGAAGTTCCTGCAGTTCGTCACCACCGCCGACGAGTACCAGGTCGATGTCGCACCGGGTTACCCGGCCTACGCGCCGGCCGCACAGAAGTGGGTCGCCAAGCAGGAGGCGAGCAAGTACTACGCCACCCCGCTGCAGCCGGTGGTGACCGCGGCGTCGCAGGTCTGGGACGGCTGGGGCTACCCCATGTTCAGCCAGGAGGCGATCTGGGCGAAGACGATCACCCCGGGGGTCACGGGCGGAAAGTCGATCGTGGACCTGCTGCCGGACTGGCAGACGGCCATCGAGAACCAGGCCAAGGTCAACGGATACAAGGTGAACTGATATGACCCTGGCTCCTCCGAGTGGCCAGCCGGCCGTCGACGCCTCAGGGCGTCGGCGGCCGGGCCGGGGCGGCGGCCGGGCGGCCGGCCGCGCCTTCGCTCGCAGTCCGATCGGCTATCTCTTCGTCTCGCCCTACGCGTTGCTCACCGTCGTCTTCGGGATCGTGCCGTCGCTCTACGCGCTGTTCCTGGCCTTCACGAACGCCGACGGCGGATTCGCGGGCTTCGACAACTTCACCACGGTCGTCGGCGACTTCCGGTTCTGGCCGGCCGTGTTCCACGTGACCACCTACCTCGTCATCTGGCTCCTTGGGCTGGTCGTCTTCGTCGTCGGCCTGGCGCTGGTGGTCCACGCCATCGGCGTGCGGTGGGTGAGCACGACCCTGCGCTTCGTTTACTACCTGCCCGGCGCGCTCGCGGGCGCGTCCAGCGTCCTGTTGTGGCTCTTCGTCCTCGATCCGACCGCCAGCCCCGTCAGCGGTCTGCTCAAGGCGATGGGGTTCGAGAGCTTCGTGCAGGTGATCCAGCCCGGCCACCTTCCGGCGATCTTCGCGATCATCGCGTTCTGGACCGGAGCCGGCGGATGGATCCTCATCATGTACGGCGCCCTCAACAACATCAGCACCGACGTGATCGAGGCCGCCCGCATCGACGGTGCGAACGCCGTCCAGATCGCGCTGCGGATCCAGCTTCCGATGCTGCGCAAATGGGTCGCCTACATGGGCGTCATGTCGCTCGCGGCCGGCACCCAGCTGTTCGTCGAGCCGCAGTTGCTCAGCCAGGCCAGCAACGCGGTGGTGCCCAACGACTACTCGCTCAACCAGCTGGCCTACCAGTACGCCTTCCAGCAGAACGACTTCAACGGCGCGGCCGCGATCTCGCTGATCCTGCTGGTCGTCGCACTCCTGCTGTCCTGGGTGTTCGTGACCCGCGGCGGCCTGTTCGAGAAGGAATGACCATGGCAGCACTCTCCGCCGGACGCCGCCGGCCAAGCCTCAGCGGGTGGAGCGGGCGGTCCATCGCAGGCGTCCTGCTCGTCGTCTTCGTCCTGTTCTTCGCCGTCCCGATCGTCTGGCTGCTGCTCGCGGTGACGAAGTCCTCGAAGACGCTCGTCGTCGCGGACCCGTTCTCGATCGGGTCGTGGTCGGACCTTGTCGCCAACTGGCACCAGTTGTTCGACTTCCAGGACGGTGCGGTGACGACCTGGATCGGGAACTCCGCGCTGTACGCGATCGGCGCTCTGGTGATCACGCTCCTCGTGAGCATCCCCGCCGGCTACGCGCTCGCGCTCACGGAGTTCAGGCTCCGGCAGGCGCTGCTGGTGCTGACGCTCGTCGTCATGCTGATCCCCAACACCGCACTGGTGCTGCCGATCTTCCTCGAACTGAACAGCGTCGGCCTGATCGGGAGCCCGCTGTCGGTGATCCTTCCGATGTCGTTCTTCCCGTTCGGCGTCTATCTCACCTACATCTACTTCTCGACCAGCATCCCTCGTGACATCCTCGCCGCCGCGCGCATCGACGGCTGCACCGGGTTCCAGGTCTTCACCCGGGTCGCCCTTCCGCTGGCCGCCCCGATCGTCGCCCTGGTGGCGTTCTTCAGCTTCGTACAGAACTGGAACAACTTCTTCCTCCCGTTCGTGATGCTGCCCTCGAGCGACGGCTACCCGATCCAGGTCGGGCTCACCTCGCTCCTGGCGTCGACCCCGGCTTTCAATCCCAGCTCCGCGGGATCCGACTCCGTCCAGCTGCCCACCCTGGCGCTGGGGACGATCGTGTCGATCCTGCCCGTCCTGGTCGTCTTCCTGTTCTCCCAGCGATTCCTGGTCGCAGGCATGACCGCTGGAGGAACCAAGGAATGACCACTCGCACCTGCAAGGAGAACCACCGCCGATGAAGATCACCGGGTACCGCAGTCTGAGCACCGTTCACGACTGGGGCAGAATCACCGGGGACGTCAACGGTGTCCAGCCCGGCCACGCCACGCCGGTCCCCGTCCTCATCATCGAGACCGACAGCGGAATCGAGGGAGTGGGCCTCGGGGCCCACGCCGACATCGCCCGTGTCTTCCCCGCGATCGAGGGCGACGACCCGCGCTCGGTCGTGGCGCTCTACGACCGCATGCTCGACTGGGTGTTCAAGGCCGGTCACTCAGGATCCACCTTCGGCACCATCGGGGCGGTCGACATGGCCCTCTGGGACATCAAGGCCAAGGCCGCCGACGAGCCGCTCTGGCGGACCCTCGGCGCCCGCGAGCGCTTTGTCCCGGGCTATGCGTCCGGTCTCGAGTACGGCCTGACCGACGAGGAACTCGTCCTCCTCTACGGCCGGTTCGCGGACCGCGGGTTCAAGGCCGGCAAGCTCAAGGGCGGCCGCGACCTCGACCGCGACCTGCCCCGGCTGGAGATCATGCGCGATGTCCTCAGCCGCAACTCCCGCCGGCCGGGGCTCATGTTCGACGCCAACGAGTCGTGGAACCACGCCCAGGCGGCCCGGTACGTCGCGGCCATCGAGGAGCGCATGGACCTCACCTGGGTGGAGGAACCGCTCCGCCGCTGGGATGCGGCCGGCATGGCCACGCTGCGTGGGAAGGTGCGCGCGGCGATCGCGACCGGCGAGAACCTCACCGGACTGGAGCAGTACCGTCCCCTGCTGGACGCCAACGCGGTCGACATCGTGCAGGTCGGCAACGTGTGGGGGATCACCCACTTCCTGCGCGTCGCAACGCTCGCGCACGCCCACGACCTGCCGGTGAGCCCCGTCGCGTACAACGCGAACCCGGTGGCGCACGCCGCCGCCGCCGTGCCGAACCTGCTGACCTTCGAAGTCCAGGACCTTCACTTCCCCGTCGGTCTCGACGTCGACCAGCAGTTCGACGACGGAGGCATCGTCCTGGGCGATCGCCCGGGCATCGGGATCATGGTGGACGAGTCCCGGATGTCACCGGCCGGCGCCGCGGCGCTCCTGCCCGCGGCGACCGGACCGCACATCCGGCCCGAACGCGCCGCCCTGCGGATGGTGGCCGAGCCGGACGTGATGGACGACCCGTTGTCCAGCGGAGGCCGAACCTCGTGACCCGTCGACCCGAGCGCAGGGCCCTCGTCGTGGGTGTGCGGCCCGAGAAGCGCGAGGAGTACCTCGCCCTGCACCGTGCCGTGTGGCCGGGCGTCGAGCGAAAGCTCACCGAGTGCAACGTGCGCAACTACAGCATCTTCATCTTCGGCGACATCCTGTTCGCCTACTACGAGTACGTCGGCGAGGACCACGAGGCGGACATGCGTCGGATCGCCGAGGACCCGGTGTCGCAGGAATGGTGGACGCACACCGACCCGTGCCAGGTGAGAATCGCCGAGGAGCGTGATCCCGGGGCGCTGTGGCAGCCCGTCGAGGAAGTGTGGCACCTCGCATGACGGCCGGCATCGACGCCCATGTGCACCTGTGGGACCGGGCCGTGGACCCGCAGGACTGGATCGACGCGGAGACCATGGCGCCGATCGCCCGCGACTTCGGCGCCTGGGATCTGAGCGGGATGCTGGCCTCGACCGGACTCGACGGTGCCGTGGTCGTGCAGTCGAGCAACAGCCTCGAGGAGAGCATCCGGCTCGCCGGGCTGGACTCGTCCGCCGTCGCCGGCCTCGTCGCGTGGGTCGACCTCGCGGCGGAGGTCGGACCTCAGCTTGACCGGATCCGCAAGGACGCCGCCGTCCCCGTCGTCGGGGTGCGGCATCTGGCCCACATCGACCCGGACCCGGAGTGGATGCTGCGCGAGGAGGTCGGCGCGGGCCTCGCGGTACTCGAGCGTGAGGGCCTGTGCTTCGACCTCGTCGTGCGTGAGTGGCAGCTCCCTCAGGCAACGCGCCTGGCCGCGCGCCACGGCGGACTCCGCTTCGTGCTCGACCACCTGGGCGGTCCGCCCGGGCCCGGGCAGGACAGGAGCACGTGGGCGTCGCGGCTGCGGGAGCTCGCGCGGCAACCGAACGTCGTCGCGAAGGTCTCGGGACTCACGTCGGGACTCGCCCCCGGATCATGGCGTGCGGCCGATCTCGCCGACCCGGTGGCGATCGCCCTGGGATCCTTCGGCCCCGAGCGTCTGCTCTACGGCTCCGACTGGCCGCTGGCTGAGCTCGGCGGGGGTGCGGCGCCCTGGAAGTCCGCTCTGGAAGCCCTGCTCGACGGGCTTTCCGCCGCGGAACGCGCGCGTGTGTTCGGCGGCAACGCTGCCGACGTCTACTCGCTCTTCTGATCGATCGCCCGGCCGCGCGCCCGTGGCGCGTGGTCGGGCAGCCGACGACGCTCCCACGAGGTGTGGATGTGGTCGTGCATCGCCTTCTGGGCCGCGGCGACGTCCTTCCTTGAGATGGCGTCGACGATCGCCGCGTGTTCCTTCAGGGTCAGTGCGACCGCGTCAGGGGGGTCGATGCCCTGGTAGCGGCTGGACTCCGTGGCGCGCTTGTACAGATGCTTGGCGATGTTCTCCGCCAGGCGGTTGCCGGAGATCTCCATGAGCGCGTAGTGGAACACCACGTCCGCCTGACGGAAGGAGTCCGTCTCGGACTCGCTTTCGCGCATCGTGGTCAACGCGTTCTCCAGCCTCCTCAACCCATCTGCGCTGCGGGAAGTGGCCACCGCTCCCGCCATCGCCGACTCGAGGCTCGCCCGCACGATCGTCAGCTCGTCGAGGACACCGAGCGTCGCGTCGTTGTCGATCAACGCGGACAGCACCACCGGATCGAGCATGTTCCAGTACCCCGGCGCCCGCACCTGGGTGCCACGCCCCTGGGAAACGATCACCAGGCCCTTCTCCTCGAGCCGCTTCACCGACTCACGCAGCACCGTGCGACTCACGCCGAAGTGTTCGCTCAGCGGACCCTCCGGGGGCAGCAACGCGCCTTCCTTCAACTGGCCCGTCACGATGAGGTCGACGAGCTCGGCAACGACTGCAACACCCAAGCGGCCGGCGGGCAGGCGTGGCGGGAACAGACGGTTCGAGGGCTGCGACTCGGATGGCATACGTATGACCTTATCGCTCCAGCAATCCGCGTCAGCAGAGGTTCATGGTTCATGACATGTCGTCGGCGTTACGTCCGGGTCGCGGAGGCGTTCCCGACGGACGAACAGGGCCCCGGCGTTTGCCCGGATCGTCTCGGCCTGGGGCGGGATCGAAGTCGAAACGCATGGCGCCCGGTACCCCGTCGCCGTCCGCGCCCGGTCACCAGGACACCTCGCGGATGGTCGCCTTGCTCTGCGGGGTCGTGGTGGCGACGATCTCGGAGCGGTGCCGGTCGCCGGAGAAGGTCACCGTCAGCTGCTGCGCCCCGTCACGCCGGGTGGAGACGGTGAACCCGCTGGCGGGCACGGCGGACACCAGGCACACGGCGTCCTCGCCGAAGCGCACCGAGGCCTGGCCGCCCTGGGACTGGAGGGTGTGGACCCCGGCGCCGCCGGTCCGCCACGCCCGTCGACTGCGGGTCCGGCGGGGCCGGGGTCCACACCCTCCAGTCCCAGGGCGGCCAGGCCTCGGTGCGCTTCGCGGCGGGGGACACCGGCGCGGACCGCGACGGCGAGGGCCGCGCGGGGGACGGGCTGCCGCCGGCGAGCGCGCTCTCGGGGATGTCCCGCGCGACGGGCGGCGTCGGGCGTGTCGAGCCCACCACGAAGCCCACCGTCAGCATGACCGCGGTCACGCTGACCGCGGTGCACGAGAGCCATATGACGACGTAGCGCAGGTACCGGGGCACGCCGCCATCTTTCCCGACCGGCTACTGTCCCTCCACATGGCATCCGTACTCCTGGTCGAGGACGACCCCGCGATACGCGCGCGGCTGGTCGAGGTGCTGACCGCGCACGGCCACATGGTGCACAGCTCGGCCTACGGCTTCGAGGCGTTGCGGCAGGCCGCGCAGCGCCCCCCGGACGCCGTGGTGCTCGACCTCGGGCTGCCGGACCTGGACGGGGTGGACGTGCTGCGGATGCTGCGCGGCATCTCACGGGTCCCGGTCCTCGTCACGACCGCGCGCGACGACGACAGCGAGGTGATCAGGCTGCTGAACGCGGGCGCCGACGACTACCTGGTGAAGCCGTTCTCCGGGGGCCAGTTGGTGGCCCGTCTGACGGCGGTGCTGCGCCGTTCGGCGATGGCGCCGGCGCAGCCGCAGGGCCCGGCCCCGGAGGGCGCGGCCGGCGCGCTGCGGGTGGGCGGTCTGCTGATCGACGTACCGGCCCGGGTGGCGTACCACGACGGGCGGGAACTGCGGCTGACGCGCCGGGAGTTCGACCTGCTGGCCTACCTGGCGGAGCACGTGGACCGCGTGGTGCCGCGCAGCCGCATCCTGGCGGACGTGTGGCAGCAGGCTTACGTGGAGGACCAGACGATCGACGTCCATCTGTCGGCGCTGCGCCGCAAGCTGGGCGAGCGGGCCTCGCAACCCCGCTACCTGCACACCGTGCGGGGCGTCGGCATCAAGCTGGTGACGCCGCGATGAGACGCGCCCTGGCCGGGGTGGCGCTGGCGGTGACGTCGATGGTGGCGCTGTCCTTCCTGATCCCGCTGGCGCTGCTGGTGCAGTCCGAGGCCCGTTCGCGGGCGACCACGGTCGCCGAGCAGCGGGCCGCGGCGCTGGCGCCGGTGCTCGCCCTCACCACGCGGCCCGCGGACGTCCAGCAGGCGGTGGCCGGGCTGGACTCGGGGGACCACCTGAGCGTGCGGCTGCCCGACGGGCAGGTCGTCGGGAAGGTGCACGCCTCCCAGGAGGCCCTGGACCGGGCGGCGGACGGACGGCGGACCGTGGCCACGGACACCTCCGCCGGCTGGGTCTACCTCCAGCCGGTGATCCTGGCCCGGGACCGGGTGGCGGTGGTGGAGGCCTTCGTCCCCCGGGCCGACCTGGACCGGGGGGTGAAGGCGTCCTGGGCGATGATGGCGTTGCTGGCGCTGGGCCTGGTGGCGGGGTCGGTGCTGGTCGCCGACCGGCTGGGCGCGCGCGTGGTGCGCGCGTCCCAGAGTCTGTCCCGCGCCTCGCGCTCGCTCGGCGCGGGGGAACTGGGCATCCGGGTGGAGCCCAAGGGGCCGCCGGAGCTGCAGGAGGCCGGGGTGGCCTTCAACACGATGGCCGACCGGGTCGTCGAACTGCTCGCCACGGAACGGGAACTGGTCGCCGACCTCTCGCACCGCCTGCGGACCCCGCTGACCCGGTTGCAGTTGGAGGCCGAGCGGATCGCCGCGCAGGTTCCCGGCTACCGGGGCGAGGACCTGGAGGCCGCGATCGCGCACCTGGAGAGCGAGCTGGACTCGATCATCGACGCGGCCCGCACGCCGCTGTCGGCCTCGCCCGAGCGCCCGGGCCGCGCGCAGGAGTGCGACGCGTCGGCCGTGGTGCGCGGCCGGGTCGAGTTCTGGTCCGTCCTGGCGGCGCAGCAGGAGCGCGAGTGCCGGCTGGAGGCGACCGCGGAGGCGACCGCGGTCCCGCTCGGCGAGGACGACCTCGCGGCGGTCGTCGACGCGTTGATCGGCAACGTGTTCCGGCACACCCCGCAGGGCACCGCGCTGTCGGTGACGGTGGAGCGGACCGCCGCCCGGACGGTGCTGCTCACGGTGGACGACGCGGGGCCGGGGATCAGCGACCCGGACACCGCCCGGGCCCGCGGGGTGAGCGTCGGCGGCTCCACCGGCCTCGGCCTGGACATCGTGCAGCGGGCGGCGGCCGCCTGCGGCGGCGGCATGGAGATCACCAGGGGCCCGCTGGGCGGTACGAGGGTACGGGTGACGCTCGGGCTCGCCGGCGGGCCGCCTGTGGGGGGAAGGAAAGCGGCCCGACGCGCGAGGCGTCACCCGCACCCGGCCTGAGGCCGACCGGCCGCCCCAGCTGACCGGCCGGTCGGCGGTTCAGCGGGGCGTGCCGAAGTCCTGGGTCCACCAGGGACCGTTGGACGACGTGTTCACGCCGACTCCGATCTGTTCGAAGGTGCAGTTGAGGATGTTCGCCCGGTGCCCCTCGCTGTGCATCCAGGCGTCCATCACGGCGGCGGCGGTCCGCTGGCCCACGGCTATGTTCTCGCCGAGGGCCGACCACTGGTACCCGGCCGCCTCGACGCGCCCGGCCATGGTGGACCCGTCGGGCCCGGTGTGGGAGAGCTCGCCCGAGCGGGCCATCACGTCCGTGTAGTCCTGGGCGGCCTCGGTGAGCCGGTCCTCCAGCGTCACCGGGCGGCATCCGGCGGAGGCGCGCTCCTCGTTGACCAGCCGGACGATCTCCTCGACCACCGAGTCGTCGGCGTCGGACCGCGAGGGCTGCGCCGCGACCGTCGTCGAGGCCGGTGACGGGGCCACCGTACGGGTCGGGGTGGCGGAGGCGCTGGGGCTCGCGGTCGTCGGGCTCGGGCTCGCGGTCTCCGGGCGCGCGTCGGACGCGAGGGGGTCGTCGGCCTCCCGGTCGCCGGCCGCCAGCGAGGCCTCGTCCTTGCCGCCGTTGTTCCCGTACTGCGCACCGACCCCGACCAGGGCGCCCGCGGCGACCGTCGCCACCGCGGCGGCCAGCGGCCAGGACCGCGCCGAGGGGGCGCGGCGGGCGCGGTGTCGTTTCCTGTGGGAACTCATGCGCGGGGTACCTCCGGACGACGGGAACTCCACCGGGCACGTCCGAACGTGGTGTGCCGGGCACTGCGACCCTAGGCGCCCGTGGCGGAGAACTCGCCGGTCGGGGGCGGATCTTCAAGAACACATAAGGCTGCGCTCAGGTAAGGCACCGGTTCTCCCGGCCTTTTCCGTTCCGGGTGTGGGAACCGTCACACCGGGCCCTCGATGGGTGTCAGCACCCATATCGGCCCGGTTCGCCCGGATGAAAGGATGAGGATCCACGGGGGGCGAAACGGACGAGCAACCGGGCGGCGGCACGCCGTCCGTGAAGGGAACCGAGCTGTGCCTGCTCCGCGGATGAGCACGACACCATTGCCGGGCATCGGTGTCCGGTACGACCTCACCACGCGGGACCGGCGTCATCTGTCGGTGGTCGCCCACCGCGACGGATCGCGGACGGTGAACGTGTACCGGGCCGACGACCCGGACGCGTGCGCGCAGTCGCTGCGGCTGACCGGGCCCGAGGCGACGTCGCTGATCGACGCGCTGATGCCGACGCACCACAGCCCGAACCTGCTGCACACGACCGACCTCGGTCTGGTCGCCGAGCGCATCGAACTGCCCGTCACCTCGTACTGGAACGGCCGCCTGCTCGGCGAGACGCGGATGCGCACGGACACCGGCGCCTCCATCGTCGCCGTGCTGCGCAGGGCGGACGCGATCCCCTCCCCCGCACCGGACTTCCGCCTGGCCGGCGGCGACACGATGATCGTCATCGGCACCCGTGAGGGTGTCGAGGCCGCCGCCGCGATACTCGGGCGGGAGTGAGTCCTTGCACTCCGCGGTCTTCCTCATCGAATTCGGCGCCATCATCCTCGGTCTCGGCCTGCTGGGCAGGGTCGCCGGGCGGTTGCGCTTCTCCCCCATCCCCCTCTACCTGCTGGCCGGGCTCGCCTTCGGCGAGGGCGGGATCCTGCCGCTGGGCACCAGCGAGGAGTTCGTGGCGATCGGCGCCGAGATCGGCGTCATCCTGCTGCTGTTGATGCTCGGCCTGGAGTACACCGCGAGCGATCTGATCGGGAACCTGCGGACGCAGTACCCGTCGGGCCTGGTCGACATCGCGCTCAACGCCCTGCCCGGCGCGGTCGCGGCGCTGCTGCTCGGCTGGGGCCCGGTGGCCGCGGTGGTGCTGGCGGGCGTCACCTGGATCTCCTCCTCCGGGGTCATCGCGAAGGTGCTGGGCGACCTCGGGCGGCTCGGCAACCGCGAGACGCCGGTGATCCTGAGCATCCTGGTCCTGGAGGACCTGGCGATGGCGGTGTACCTGCCGATCCTCACCGCCCTGCTGGCCGGGGTCGGCTGGGCGGCGGGCAGCGTGACGCTGGCCGTGGCGCTGGGTGCCGCGGGCCTGGTGCTGCTGGTCGCGGTCCGCTTCGGGCGCGTGATCTCCCGGTTCGTCTCCAGCGACGACCCGGAGAAGCTGCTGCTCGTCGTGCTGGGCCTGACGCTGCTGGTGGCGGGCATCGCCCAGCAGTTGCAGGTGTCGGCGGCGGTGGGCGCGTTCCTGGTCGGCATCGCGCTGTCCGGGGAGGTCGCCGAGGGCGCCCATTCGTTGCTGAGCCCGCTGCGGGACCTGTTCGCGGCCGTGTTCTTCGTCTTCTTCGGTCTGCACACCGACCCGGCCAGCATCCCGCCGGTCCTGCTGCCGGCGCTGGCGCTCGCGGTCGTCACCGCGCTCACCAAGATCGCCACCGGTTACTGGGCGGCGCGCCGCGCCGGGGTCGCGGTGCGCGGCAGGTGGCGGGCGGGCGGCGCGCTCGTGGCGCGGGGCGAGTTCTCCATCGTCATCGCGGGGCTGGGGGTCACGGCCGGCATCGAGCCCGCGCTGGGCCCGCTGGCCACGGCGTATGTGCTGCTGCTGGTCGTCTTCGGCCCCCTGACGGCCCGCTACACCGAGCCGCTGGCCCGGGCACTGGCCGGGCGCCGCGCCCCGGCGGCCCTTACGAGCGGCTCCGAGCCGGAGCGCACCCCGTCCCCCGTCGCCGGGGACTGACCCCGCGCGCCCGTCGTCCGCTTCCCGCATGCTCGCTGTCCCCCGGTTCCCGCTTTCCCCTGAGAGGAGGCCCGTGGCCGTGTCGCTGTTCTGGCGGATCTTCCTGCTCAACGCCGTCGTACTGATGGTGGCGACGATGCTGCTGCTGGGGCCGGTCACGGTCTCCTCCCCCGTCCTGCCGGCCGAGGCGGCGGTGGTCGTGGCGGGCCTGGTCGCGATGCTGGTCGCCAACGCCGTGCTGCTCCGGGTCGGGCTGGCGCCGCTGCGCCGGCTGACCCGGGCCATGGCGGCGGCGGACCTGCTGCGCCCCGGGCGCCGGCCGTCCGCCGCCGGGCACGGCGAGATCGCCGAACTCATCACGACCTTCAACACCATGCTCGACCGGCTGGAGAGCGAACAGGCCGCCGGCAGCGCCCACGTACTCTCCGGCCAGGAGGCCGAGCGGCAGCGCATCGCGCAGGAGCTCCACGACGAGGTCGGGCAGACGCTCACCGCGGTGCTGCTCCAGCTCAAGCGCGTCACCGAACTCGCGCCCGGCCCGCTGCGCGAGGAGTTGCACCAGGTCCGCGAGACCACCCGCGCCGGCCTGGAGGAGATCCGCCGCATCGCGCGCCGGCTGCGGCCCGGGGTCCTGGAGGAACTCGGCCTGCCCAGCGCCCTGCGGGCGCTGACCGCCGAGTTCACCTCCCCCGCACTGGCCGTGCGCCACCGCATCGACCCCCACCTGCCCGCCCTGGACGAGCAGACCGAGCTGGTCCTCTACCGGGTGGCCCAGGAGGGCCTGACCAACACCGCGCGCCACGCGGGCGCCGGCCGGGTCGACCTCCTGCTGGAACGCACCGCCACCGGTGCGCGCCTGACCGTCCGCGACGACGGCAAGGGCCTCGGCGCCGCCCCGGAGGGCGCCGGGATCCGGGGGATGCGCGAACGCGCCCTGCTCATCGGGGCGCGCCTCACGCTCCGTCCGGGACCCGACGGCGGCACCGAGGTGCGGCTCGACGTTCCCGCCCGCGAGGAGGACCGCTGACCGTGCCCGACGCGGCGAAGACCCGGATCCTGCTCGCCGACGACCACGCGCTGGTGCGCCGCGGCGTGCGGATGATCCTCGACGACGAACCGGACCTGACCGTCGTCGCGGAGGCCGGGGACGGCGCCGAGGCCATCGAGCAGGCCCGCGCCCACGAACTCGACCTGGCCGTCCTCGACATCGCCATGCCCCGCCTCACCGGACTCCAGGCGGCCCGTGAACTGTCCCGGCTGCGGCCCGGACTGCGCATCCTCATGCTGACGATGCACGACAACGAGCAGTTCTTCTTCGAGGCGCTGCGCGCCGGGGCCAGCGGCTACGTCCCGAAGTCCGTCGCCGACCGGGACCTCGTGGAGGCCTGCCGCGCCGCCGTGCGCGACGAGCCGTTCATCTACCCGGGCGCGGTCACGGCGCTGGTGCGCAACCTCCTGGAACGCGCCCGGCACGGCGAGCCGCTGCCCGCGCGGGCCGTCACCGACCGGGAGGAGGAGATCCTGAAGCTGGTCGCCGAGGGCCACACCTCCAGGGAGATCGGGGACATCCTCTTCATCAGCGCCAAGACGGTCGAGCGCCACCGTGCCAACATCCTGCAGAAGCTGGCCCTGCGCGACCGCCTGGAGCTCACCCGGTACGCGATCCGGGCCGGGCTGATCGAACCCTGAGCGGAGGAACGAGGAACGGTGGGCGGTTGGGGCAGCGGCAACTTCGACGAGGACACGGCGGCGGACCATCTGTCCGTTCTCACCGGGCGGCTGGTCCGCGAGGTCGAGGACGCCGTCGCCGGCGCCCCCGGGGCGCTGGAGCCCGACGAGTACTGGGGCGTGGCCGTGCCCTGCAACGTGGAGCTGCTGCACCTGATCGCCACCCAGGGCTGGGCGGGCGTGGTGCTCCCCGCGGCAGCGACGGTCCGGCAGTGGAAGGCGGCCTTCCTCGCCGCCTGGGACGGGGCGATCGACGACCTGGCCCCCTCGCCGGAGCACCGCGCCGGGCGGCGCGCGGTCCTCGTCCGCACCTTCGACGCGTTGGCCGAACTCGCCGAACGCAGGACCTGACCACCGCACGCGCCGAGCGCCGTGTCCATGCGGGCGGGAC
>NZ_JARAVO010000094.1:0-32969 GCF_033792805.1 Streptomyces sp. PA03-1a | reverse complement strand
CAGCTTGGCCTCGCGCCCCGCTGGGATGCGATCGCGAGGCGCGAGGCCAAGCTGCACGAGAGGGGGGTGAGGGGCACATGAGACTATCCCCGACGGGTGTGCTGCGGCACTCGGGCAGCCTCTTCGCGATGGCGCTGGACGTCGTCCGGTCCCTGCCCCGACGGCCCTTCCAGGCGCGGGAGTTCATTCAGCAGGCTTGGTTCGTCGCGAGCGTCACGATCCTGCCGACGGCTTTGGTTTCGATTCCGTTCGGGGCGGTCATCGCGCTGCAGATCGGGAGTCTGACCCGGCAGTTGGGCGCGCAGTCCTTCTCTGGTGCTGCGTCCGTGCTCGCCGTGCTGCGGGAGGCATCGCCGATCGTCACCGCGCTGCTGATCGCGGGCGCGGGCGGCACGGCGATCTGCGCGGACCTCGGGGCGCGCAAGATCCGGGACGAGATCGACGCGATGCAGGTGCTCGGCATCGACCCGATCCACCGGCTCGTCGTACCGCGGGTGCTGGCGTCGATGGTGGTAGCCGTACTGCTCAACGGCCTCGTCTCGGTGGTTGGTGTTGCGGGCGGCTATTTCTTCAACGTCGTTCTCCAGCACGGCACGCCCGGCGCATACCTCGCGTCCTTCACCACCCTCGCTCAGCTACCTGACCTGTGGGCGGCGGAGATCAAGGCCCTGGTGTTCGGGGCCATCGCTGCGATCGTCGCCTCGTACAAGGGGCTGACGGCGCAGGGCGGCCCGAAGGGCGTGGGCGATGCCGTCAACCAGTCCGTGGTGATCACTTTCATGTTGCTGTTCGTGACCAACTTCGTGATGACGGCCGTGTACTTCCAGATCGTCCCGCAGAGGGGTTAGCCGATGAGACCGCAAAACCTCCTCGATCGCCCCTTGCGCTCACTCGAAGAGCTGGGTGCCCAGCTGTCCTTTTACGGGCGCTCCTTGGCTTGGACGGGCCGCACCCTGCGACGCTACAAGAAGGAGGTCCTGCGGCTCCTTGCCGAGGTGAGCTTCGGGCGCGGCGCGCTCGCCGTCGTCGGCGGCACGGTCGGTGTGATCGCGTTCCTTTCCTTCTTCACCGGCACCGAGGTCGGCCTTCAGGGCTATGCGGCCCTCAACCAGCTCGGCACTTCGAACTTCGTGGCGTTCTTGTCGGCGTACTTCAACACTCGGGAGATCGCCCCGCTGGTGGCCGGACTCGCCCTGTCCGCGACGGTCGGGGCGGGGTTCACCGCGCAGCTGGGTGCGATGCGGATCAGCGAGGAGACCGACGCGCTGGAGGTGATGGGCGTGCCGTCGCTGCCGTTCCTTGTGACGACGCGGATGATCGCCGGCTTCGTCGCGGTGATCCCGCTGTACGTGATCGGGCTGCTGTCCTCGTACCTGGCCGCCCGCACCATCACCACTGGCTACTACGGGCAGTCGACCGGCACGTATGACCACTACTTCCACCAGTACCTGCCGCCCGTCGATGTGTTCTGGTCCTTCGGCAAGGTGATCGTCTTCGCCCTGCTGATCATCCTGGTGCACTGCTACTACGGCTACCACGCGAGTGGCGGACCGGCCGGTGTCGGCGTCGCGGTGGGCCGGGCGGTGCGGACCTCAATCGTCGCCATCAACGTCCTGGACTTCTTCCTGAGCCTGGCGATCTGGGGCGCCAACACGACGGTACGGGTGGCGGGGTGAGAGCGGTGCGCATGCAGAGAATGCGGTTCAGGCTCTACGGCATTGCCTTCCTCGCCGTGCTCGCACTGCTGCTGTCGCTCGCGGTGGCCGTCTACCAGCAGGCGTTCACCTCGGTGGTGCCCATCACCCTGGAGGCCGACACCCTCGGCAACCAGCTCGATGCACGCGCCGACGTCAAGCTGCGCGGGCTGCTGGTCGGCGAGGTGCGCGAGGTGCATGCCGACGGCACCAAGGCGACCCTGGACATCGCGCTGAAGCCGCAGTACGTGTCGTACATCCCCTCGAACGTGCACGCGCGGCTGCTGCCCAAGACGCTGTTCGGCGAGAAGTACGTCGACCTGGTCGCTCCTGCCGGCGCTGCGCGCGCGTCGGCTCGGCCTATCCGTGCGGGTGACGTCATCACCCAGGACCGAACGAAGGTCGGCATCGAGGTGCAGCAGTTGATGAACGACCTGCTGCCGCTGCTGCGCACGGTCCGGCCGGGTGAGCTCAACGCCACGCTGTCGGCGTTCGCCACTGCGCTGGAGGGCCGCGGCGACCGGATCGGAGGCAATCTCGCCCAGGTCGAGGGCTATCTGCGCCGCCTCAACCCGCACATGCCGTCCCTGAAGGAGGACATCACACGGTTCGCGGACGTCGCCGAGGTGTACGGCGACGCCGCGCCCGACCTGATGCGGATCCTGCGCAACACCGTCACCACCAGCCGGACGATCGTCGAGAAGAGGGAGCAGTTGGTGTCGGCTCTGCGCGCGACCGCCTCCGTGGCGGGCACAGCGAACGACTTCCTGTCCGAGAACGGCGACCGGCTGATCACCCTGGGCCGGGTCTCCCGCCCCACGCTCGAGCTGTTCGCCCGGTACTCCCCCGAGTACCCGTGCCTGTTCCAGGGCCTGGTCCGGCAGGAGAAGGCCTCCGAGGAGGCGTTCCGGGGCGGCGAGATGCGGATCACCCTTGAGGTCGTCCGGCCGCAGGAGGCGTACCGGCCCGGCGAGGAGCCGGCGTACGGCGCCCGGTCCGGCCCGAACTGCCGCGGTCTGCCGCATCCGCAGGTGCCCGGGCCGAAGCCCCATCTCGACGACGGTACGTCGGCCGGAGGTTCCGGCGGCGCACTCCCCGGAGGTGCCGACGTGTCCGCCACCCGTGCCGAGCAGCGGGCCGTGGGCTCGCTCGTGGCCCCCGTCATGGGCGTCCCCGCGGACGAGGTGCCGCCCGTGGCGACCCTACTGTTCGGGCCGCTGGCGCGCGGAACGGCGGTGACTGTCGCATGAGCGGGTCCGGAGCGCGGCAGACCGCCGCCCCGCTGGTCAAGTTCAGCCTCTTCGCGCTGGTCACGATCGCGGCGACGGCGCTCCTCGCCGCCACCATCGTCAACGTCTCCTTCACCCCCAAGGACACCTATCACGCCGTGTTCACCGACGTCACCGGACTGGAGAACGGCGATGACATCCGGGTGGCCGGAGTACGGGTGGGAGAGGTCGAGGGCATCCGGATCAAGGACCGGACGCTGGCGGAGGTCACGTTCACCGTCAGCGCGGACCGGCCGCTGCTCGCCGGGACCCACGCGGTCGTCCGCTACCGCAACCTGGTCGGGCAGCGGTACGTCGCGCTCACCGAGGGCACCGGCGACGGAACCGCCCGGCTGCGGCCGGGCGGCACCATCCCGCTGTCCCGGACCGAGCCGGCGCTGGACCTCAACGCCCTGCTGAACGGCTTCAAGCCGCTGTTCGCGGCGCTCAGCCCGAACGACGTCAACCAGCTCGCCACCGAGATCGTCCAGACCCTCCAGGGCGAGGGCGGCACGGTGAACAGTCTGCTCACACACACGGCCTCGCTCACCAGCACCCTCGCCGACCGCGACAAGCTGATCGGATCGGTGATCGACAACCTCAACACCGTCCTGGCGACCCTCGACGAGCGCGGCTCCCGCTTCTCCGGGCTGCTGACGCAGCTGCGCCGAGTGGTTGCAGGGCTGTCCGCCGACCGCAAGCCCATCGGGGAGTCGCTGGTGAGCATCGGCGACCTCACGGACGTCACGTCGGAGCTGCTCAAGGACGCGCGTCCACCGCTGAAGGACGACATCGCCCGGCTCGGCGATCTCACCGGAACCCTGAACAAGAACGAGCACACCGTCGAGGGCGTCCTGAAACGGCTGCCGAACAAGCTCGAGAAGCTGACGGGGACGGCCTCGTACGGCTCGTGGTTCAACTTCTACCTCTGCGACTTCGACGGCCGGATCGTGCTGCCGAAGACCAAGCAGGTGATCACCCCGGAGCTGCACGTGGCACGGGCGAGGTGTGGCGGATGAGCCTCCGCATCAGGCGGCGCGATGGCCGCCGCCCCGAGCCGCTGGTGAGGTTCCCGGTCCTGCCACCGAAGCTGCCGAAGCTGCCCAGGCTGCTGCCGAAGCCCGAACCACGACCAGGACCCCTCGTGAAGGTGCGCGTCCTACCGCCGAAGCTGCCCAGGATCCGGCTCACGCGCCCACGCCTGAAACCCTTCCGCGAGCACAACCCGGTCGTCGTCGGCGCCGTCGGCCTCACCGTCCTCGCGCTGCTCACCGTCGCCGCCTTCAACGCCGACAGCCTGCCGCTGATCGGCGGCGGCGACACCTACAGCGCGGCCTTCTCCGAGGCCGGCGGGCTCAAGCCGGACGACGAGGTACGGATCGCCGGGGTCAAGGTCGGCAAGGTCGAGGACGTCGACCTGGACGGCGACCACGTCAAGGTGACCTTCAAAGTGAAGGGCCGGCCGGCGTTCGGCACCGACACGGGGGCGTCGATCCGTGTCAAGACGATCCTCGGCGCGAAGTACCTGGCCCTCTACCCGAAGGGGCCCGGCCAGTTGAAGCCGGGCAGCGAGATCCCGCTTCGGCGGACCGTGTCGGCGTACGACGTCGTCCAGGCCTTCAGCGACCTGACGACCACCACCGAGGAGGTCGACACGGGCCGGCTCGCGATGGCACTGGACACGATCGCCGACACCTTCCAGGACTCCCCCGAGGAAGTGCGGGCGTCGATCAAGGGACTGTCGCGGATATCCCGGACCGTCGCCGCCCGCGACAGGGCGCTGCGAGAGCTGCTCGACCACGCGAACGGAGTCACCGAGGTGCTGGCCGATCACACGAAGGACGTCTCCGCACTGGTGAAGAACGGCGACGCCCTGTTCAAGGAGATCGACAAGCGGCGCTGGGCGATCCACAAGCTGCTCAAGAGCTCCGCGCTGCTGGGCATCGAGCTGTCCGGCCTGGTCGACGACAACAGCAAGGAGATCGGACCCGCTCTGAAGAACCTCAACACCTTCCTGAGGATGCTCGAACGCAACCAGGCGAGCCTCGACCGCAGCGTCCGGCTGCTCGCCCCCTACGTCCGGCTCTTCACCAACACCCTGGGCAACGGCCGCTGGTTCGACTCCTATATCCAGAACATGGTCGCCGCCCCGGTCACGCCACGTACGGGAGGCACCCGATGACCCGCAGACTCCTGGCTCTGTTCACCGCGCTCGCGATCGTCGTCGGCCTCGCCGTCGTCCTCTGGCCGGGCCCCGGCCCCGTCCGCGTCACGGCGTACTTCCCTCGGACTGTCGGCATCTACCCCGGCTCCGACGTCCGCGTCCTCGGTGTCCGCATCGGCGAGGTCAGGAAGATCACGCCGGAGGGCGGCCGGGTACGGGTCGAGCTGGAATACGACAGGGGCCGCAAGGTCCCCGCCGACGCACAGGCCGCCATCGTCAACTCCTCGGTGGTCAGCGACCGTTACGTGCAGCTGCTGCCGGTGTACCGCAAGGGCGCGGTGCTGCGGGACGGAGCTGTCATCCCCGAGTCCCGTACGGCTGTTCCCGTCGAGCTGGACCGGATCTTCGACAGCCTGCACACCACCGCCGAGGCGCTCGGCCCGAACGGTGCCAACAACAAGGGTTCGCTGTCCCGGCTGCTGGGGGTGAGCGCGGACAACCTCCAGGGGCAGGGCGCAAGCCTCAACCAGACGGTGCAGGACCTGTCCCAGGCGGTCACCACGCTGTCCGACGGGCGTGGCGACCTGTTCGGGACCGTGCGGAACCTTCAGGTGTTCACGGCCGCGCTGGCGGCGGACGACACCAGCGTGCGGTCGTTCAACACCGACCTCGCCGACGTGGCCGGGCAGCTCGCCGGGGAGCGTAAGGATCTCGCGGCCGCGCTGAAGTACCTGGCTGCCGCACTCGGCGACGTGTCCGGCTTCGTGAAGGGAAACAAGAAGGCGCTGACCTCGGACGTGCAGGGCCTGGCCGAGGTCACCAAGGTCCTCGTCACCCAACGAGACGCTTTGGAGGAGCTTTTGACCGTCGCGCCCACGGGCCTGTCGAACCTGGAGAACGCCTACAACCCCTCCGCCGGCACTCTCGACACCCGCAACAACGCGCAAACCTCCCAGGACCCGTCGTCCCTTCTCTGCTCGATCTTGAAGACGACCGGCGACGACCATGACAGCTGCGAGGGGCTGAAGAAGCTCTTCGCCTCCTTGCCCGAGGTTCCGCAGGTCCCGGCGTCGACGGGCTCGGTCGACAAGACCCTCGGCGGCATTCTGGGGGCACCTGCATGAGCGTGCGGCGCAAGGGGCGGGTGGCCGCCTGGACGGCGGTCTGCTCGCTGCTGCTGACCGGCTGCGAGTTCAACGGCTGGTATGACGTCCCGCTGCCCGGCGGCGCGGCCTCGGACGGTCACGCCTACCACGTCACCGTCGAGTTCCGGGACGTCCTGGACCTCGTGCCGAAGTCGTCGGTCAAGGTCAACAACGTCACCGTCGGCACGGTCGAGAAGGTGGAACTGGACGGCTGGCACGCCCGCGTAGGGCTCAGGATCGCCGACTCGGTGAAGCTGCCTGGCAACGCGGTTGCCGATCTGAGGCAGACCAGCATGCTCGGCGAGAAGTACGTCGCCCTGTCCGCACCGGCCGGCACACGCCCCGTCGGCCGTCTCCGCGACGGCGACCGCATCCCGCTGTCCCGCAGCGGCCGCAACGCGGAGGTCGAGGAGGTGCTGTCGGCGCTGTCCGCGCTGCTCAACGGCGGCGGGGTGGCGCAGCTCAAGACGATCACCATCGAGTTGAACCAAGCCCTCAGCGGCCGCGAGGACCGGGTCCGGTCCCTGCTGAAGCAGCTCGACTTCTTCCTCGGCGGCCTCGACGGCCAGCGGGCGGACATCGTGCGCGCGCTGCAGGGCGTCGACCGGCTCGCGCAGCGGCTGAAGAAGGAGAAGAAGACGATCGCCTTGGCCGTCGACACCATGCCGCCCGCCCTGAGGGCCCTCGCCGACCAGCGCGAGGACCTGACGAAGATGCTCACCGCCTTGTCCAGGCTCGGCAAGACCGGCACCAGGGTGGTGAATGCCTCCCACGACGACACCGTCGCCAACCTGAAGAAGCTCCAGCCCATCCTGCAGGAGCTGAACAAAGCAGGCGACGACCTGCCCGACTCCCTCGAACTCCTCACCACCTACCCGTTCCCGCGCAACGCGACGGACGCCGTCAAGGGCGACTACGTCAACCTGAAGATCACCGCCGACCTCGACCTGGCGGACCTCTACGGCAACGTCACCGGCAAGCCCGGCAAGGGCGGGAAGTCCCCGGCCCCCGGGACACCGCATCTTCCCGGCCACCCCACTCCCATCCCTCTCCCGTCCGTCCCTTCCCTGCCGGGCATCCCGTCCGTGCCCCCGGTGCCCTCGGTTCCCTCCGCGCCCGCCGTGCCGTCGACGCCCTCCCACGGCAGCACCCTGCTGTGCCCGCCGGTGTGCACCGCCGCCTACGGCACCGGGGACGGCGCGCGTCGCTTCCCGCCCGGGGTCGATCCCGGGCTCGCCGAGCTGATGCTGAAGGGGATACTGCCGTGATCACACGTACGGTCAAGGCCCAGTTGCTGGCCTTCGCGACCATCACCGCTCTGGGGGTGGCGTACGTCGGCGCCCGGTACACGGGCCTGGTGGACGACGTCTTGCACCGCGGGTACACCGTTCGCGCCGACTTCGCCGAGTCAGGGGGCGTCTTCCCGGGTGCCGAGGTCACCTACCGGGGGGTGCCGGTGGGCCGCGTGGGCGATCTGCAGCTGACCGGATCCGGGGTCTCGGTGGCGCTGAGGATCGAGGACGGCGCCCCGAGGATCCCGGCCGACACGCTCGCAGTGGTCGCCGCCCGATCGGCGGTGGGTGAGCAGTACGTCGACCTCCAGCCGCGGCGGTCGGGCGGCCCGTACCTCAGGGACGGCAGCCCGATCCCGCGCAGCCGCACCCGGACCCCACTGCCGGTCACCGACCTGGTCCTCAGCCTCGACCGGCTGGTCAACTCGGTCGGCAAGGACGATCTGCGGGTCACCGTCGACGAGCTGGGCAAGGCGTTCTCCGGCACCGGACCGAACCTGAGCCGGCTGGTGGACTCCGGTGACGCGCTGGTGGAGGCGGCGTCCGAGTCGCTCCCCCAGACGGTCTCGCTGATCGAGGACTCGCGGAAGGTACTCAGGACACAGGCCGACCAGGGCTCGGCCATCAAGTCGTTCTCCCGCGATCTCGCCACGCTCACCGCACAGTTGAAGTCGAGCGACGGCGACCTGCGCCGGCTGATCGGCAGCACCGTGCCCGCCGCACGGCAGGTCGATTCGCTGCTCAAGTCCACGCGGCCGCACGTGCCGATCCTGCTGGCCAACCTCATCAGCGGCGGCCAGATCACCGTGGCCCGGTTGCCCGGCGTCGAACAGGCCCTGGTCACGCTCCCACTCACTGTCGCGGGCAGCTACACGGTCATCCCCGGCGACGGCACCACCCACTTCGGGCTGACCGTGAACGCCGACGACCCTCCCGCCTGCACCAAGGGCTACAACACCCAGCGGCGCGACCCAGCCGACACCGGGACGCGCCATGCGAACACCGACGCGCGCTGCACGCTACCGCGTGGCAGCAAGTCCTCGGTGCGCGGAGCGCAGAACGCGCCCGGCGCCACGACCGGCCCGCACAGCGGCGACCAGGCCGCGTTCGTGGCCCCGTACGACCCGGAGACCGGCACCGTGACCGGCCCGGACGGAACGCTCCTCGAGATCGGCTCGACGGGCGGGGAACAGGCCGTGTTCGGAAAGGAGTCGTGGCAATGGCTGCTCGTGGGACCGATGGTGTGAGAGGCGGCATGAGGCTGCTGTCTGCGGGGCTCGTCGCTGCGACCGTGTTGACGACCGTGCTGTGTGTCTGGCTGGGCTGGAAGCTGTCCGACCAGCGCGCGGCGGAACAGCGCCGTCAGGACATATTGGCTGCGGCCCGCCAGTCGGCGCTGAGCTTCACCTCGCTCGACTACCGGCACTACGACCGGGACAGCGCCAATGTGCTGGCGAACGCCACCGGCGAGTTCAAGAAGGAGTTCGCCTCGCAGACCGAACAACTGACGAGGCTGGTTGCACAGAACAAGTCGGTGTCCGACGGACAGGTCCTGGAAGCGGGCATCGTGCGGTACGACGGGCGCTCGGCCCGGGTCCTGGTCGTGGCCGACAGCGAGGTGACCAACACCGCCGCGCCCGAGGGCCAGGCGCGCACCTACCGGCTCCAGCTCGACCTCGCATATGTAGCAGGTCGCTGGTTGACCTCCGACGTCGTGTTCGTGGGCTGACCCGGCCGTGAGACCAACAAGGAGGAGAGACACCGTGGCGAACCCGGCCTTCCGCAGCACTCGCGGCACCGGCTCACCGGCCCGCCGCACCATGACCGCGGCCACCCGCGCGGCGGCCAAGCGCGCCGGACGGCCTGCGCCTCGCGAATGCGGTGCCCGCCAGGAAGAGCAGACCCGCTCCGGGCGCACCCTGCTCGTCGATCCCCCGCCGAACGGCTGGGAGGACCCGCCGGAGCCCGAGTCACCCGAGTCGTTCGAGGGGAAGACGGAGGTCGGTGCGTCCCCGCGCAACGCCGGGCGGGGCGTGCTCACCGCGGCGCTGGGCATCGTCCTCGTGGCGGCCCTGGTCGCGGCCGCCGTACTCGGGCGGGAGTACCAGCAGGGGCGGCAGGCGGAGCAGGCCCGCGACGAGGCCCTCGCAGCCGCGCGGAATGCGGCGCCGGTCGTGCTGTCGTACGACTACCGGCACCTGGACCGGGACTTCTCCCGTGCCCGCATCCTGCTGACCGGGCGCTTCCGCGACCAGTACGGCAAGACCACGAAGGCGGTGGTCGCGCCGACCGCGACGAAGTACCACGGTGTGGTGAAGGCGACCGTGGCCACACCCCCCGACGGTGACGCCCCGGCGGTGTCCGTCGTGTCGGCCACACGGGACCGGGCCGTCGTCCTGCTCTTCGTCAACCAGATCACCCGGAGCACTCAGGTCCCACAGCCGCGGCTGGACATGAACAGGGTGCGCATGACGCTCACCCACACCAACGACGGCTGGAAGGTGAGCGGCGTCGACGCCCTCTGACCAGGCCTCCGTAAGTGCCCTCGCGCGGTCGCGCGGGGGCACTTTTTCGAGAGGAACGGGCGCGGCCGGGCTGGGCTGGCGAACTTCACTGCGGTCGGGCTGTGGTGGGCCGGGCGACGTTCTTGCCCCCGAGCGGTCTGCCTCACCGACTCCGGCCAACCCCCTCAGCACCCGTCCGGCCCGCTTCGAAAAGAGTTCGGTTGCTCGCGACGGACACCGCCTGCCTCCCCGTAGAGCAGATGAAGGCTTCACCCGTACCGCCACCCTTCATCCGACTCGCGAATTCACGAGGTACCTGTGGCTCTCCTCTTCGCACGTCGTCTTCACCACCACCTGCGGTCGCGGGGGCGTCTCGCCGTCGGGTTGCTGGTGCTCGTCGCCGGAACCCTGCCGAGTGCGCCGGCCGGCGCCGCGACCCCGTCCTCCGGATCGGTCAGCGACACCGCGCTCACGACCACGTGGAGCGCCGGGCCCTTCGCCGTCCCGAATGTCTCCGGCACTGCCGGGACGGTGAGCTGCGGGCATGGGCAACCCTGCGACGACTACGCCCTGAAGGTGTCGGTGCCTGCGGGCTACGACGCCGGTCACAGCCTGCGCATCGACGTCAGATGGCCGGGCTCCGCCGCCGACTTCGACCTGTACGTCCTCGATGCGGACGGCCGAGAGGTGGCCACCTCGGTCTCTTCCAGCGACCCCGAGACCGTGCTGCTTCCGGCGGTGTCGGCGTCGTACACCGTGCGCGTGGTGCCGTACGCGCCGCTCGGCAACAGCTTCACCGGCACCGCGAGCCTGGTCGCCGCTCCGGCCGATCCGCCGCCGAGTACGGCCACGCCGCCGACGTACGCGAACTCCCGGGCACCCGACGGCATCGCGGATGCGCACAACGCCGGTGAACCATCGATCGGCGTCGACCGTGCGAGCGGCGCCGCAATGTTCCAGGCGTACACGTCGACACTCAAGGTCACCTACGACAGTGCCGGTGCCGCCACATGGCAGGACAAGAGCGCGAGCGCGGCCAACGGCTGCCCCCAGGGAAGCACCACCAGCCTCGACCCGATCCTGTTCACCGACCCGGTCACACACCGCACCTTCGAGTCGCAGCTCGCCGGCAAGACCGCCCTGACCTGCTATACCGACGACGACGGTGACATGTGGACGCCGACGGGCGGCTCGGGTATCAACTCCGGTGTGGACCACCAGACCATCGGTGGCGGCGCCTTCGCCACGGGCGGTCCAGGCACCGTCACGTCGTATCCGAACGCCGTCTACTACTGTTCCCAGGACATCGCCGACGCCTCTTGCGCGGTCAGTCGGGACGGCGGTCTGACGTACGGTCCCGCCGTTCCGATGTACTCGCTGCTGGACTGCGGCGGCCTGCACGGGCATGTGAAGGTCGCCCCGGACGGCACGGTGTACGTGCCCAACAAGGGCTGCGGTGGCAATCAGGCCGTGGCCGTCTCCGAGGACAACGGGCTGACGTGGACCGTCCGCAAGAACCCGTCCAGCACCCCCGGTGACTCGGACCCGAGCGTGGGAGTCGGGGCCGGCGGGACCGTCTACATGGGCTACCAGAACAGCGACGGCACGCCGCGTACCGCCGTCAGCCACGACAAGGGCAAGACGTGGCTGTACGACCAGAACGTCGGCGCGGCCCTCGGCATCAAGAACATCGTCTTTCCGGCCGTGACCGCGGGCGACGACAACCGCGCCGCGTTCGCCTTCCTGGGCACCACCACCGGCGGCAACTATCAGGACGCGGCCAACTTCACGGGCGTCTGGCACCTGTACGTGGCCACCACCTACGACGGCGGCCAGTCCTGGGTGACCGTCGACGCCACCCCCACCGACCCGGTTCAGAAGGGGTCGATCTGCACGGGCGGCACCACGTGCGGCAACGATCGCAATCTCCTGGACTTCATCGACGTCACCACCGACGCCCAGGGTCGCGTGCTCGCCGCCTACGCCGACGGCTGCACCGGCACCTGCGCGACCGGAGGTGCGCAGAACTACGACGCGCTGGCCTCCATCGCCCGCCAGTCTTCAGGCAACACGCTGTACGGCGCGTACGACGCCTTGATCCTCGGCCGCACAAGAAGCCCTAAGGAAACCACTCGATGAAGCCATCGCCCCCGGCTGCCGTACTGGCAGCAGCCGTCCTCAGCCTGGCCGCGGTCACCGGATGCTCAGCGGCGAACAAGCACGCCGAGCCACCGCGGGCGACACCGTACGCGGCAGAGCACGCAACCGATCCGCCGGCCGGGAACGCGGTCGGCGCCGCGCCCGGCGGCTGCCCCACTGCCGCGTCACTGCCGCTCCCCAAGGACTTCCCGGAGAACCTGCCGGTGCCCGACGGCGCGGTCGTGACCTCGGTGGAGCACCGCACCGGCGGCCGGCTCGTCGTCGCCACCGTCGTACGGGGCGGCTTCGACACCACGCTGGCGTTCCTGCACAAGCGGCTCCCAAAGGCCGGCTACATCCCCAAGGAGGGCGAAGTGGAGGAGGACGACGCCGAGTCGAACTTCTCCTCCACGAACGTCCGGGGCCGCTGGACCCTGCGGAAGATGTCCGACTGCGAGGGAGGGGTGTACCTGACGTACCTGACGTCCGCTGTCTCCCGAGGCCAGCCCCGGCCAAGCCCTCTTCCTGGCCGGTGAAACTGCAAGGGGCCGCCTTCCGCGGCGAGCGGTACCACGTGCGCCGTTGACCGAGGGGTGGCCTCCCGGACTGAAAAACCCCTGGTGAACGCATGCACCGCGAGTCTGATCGGCCGGCCTGACGCAGCAGTCGCCCGGGGCCGTATACGGGGGCGGGTTGTCGCTGGTGCGGTGGAGAATGGGTCTTCGCAGGTCGTCGTGTCCGACTGCAGGCTGGGAGCGGAAGCCCTGACCAGGAACTCGGGACCCGGCCCTGCCTTGTTCCTCCCGGTGTCCATCTCGCGTGTCCGCCCCCGTGGCCCTGGGACCGGGGGCGTTCCCAGCCGAGGAGATCGGGAGCACTTCTCCTCGTCCATCGGTCCCGAGCGGTGGCGACGGATCGCGGGTGCGGTGGGTCCCGGGGGCAGCCCAATCAGGACCGGGGGAGGTCCAGGGAGTCGAGGCGGCGCATGAGGGCGGGCTTGGCCAGGTGGGCGGCCCGCAGTTCACCGGCCCGCCGGTCGAAGTCCGAGGTGCCACCGGTGCGGGCCTCCAGGGCGCGCAGGTCCGCCAGGAGTGCGACGGCGGCGTCGTAGGCGCTGGCGTTCTTCCGGGCGATCAGGTCGTCGACCTCACGCCACGCCTGTTCGGTGTTCTCGGCGAGCTTGTCCAAGCGCGCCTCCTGCGCCTCGGCGGCGGCCCGCGCCCGAGCCTGCTCGGCCGCGGCCTGGGCGACTTTCTCTCGCCGCCTGCGGTCGGTACGACGGCGGTAGGCCATGTCGAGGAGCTGGGCCGCAGTGCGCCGGCCAATTACGTCACGAGGGCCCGGGATAGTGGTCGCCGCCCGATAGCGGGCCAGGAGTCGGGGCCCTGGGGACACGGTGGTCAGCGCGGCCTCGACCAGCAGGGCGTCCTTGTCGGCGGCGGGAAGACCGGCGACGAAGGCCGCCAGGGCCTTCCGGTCCAGGACGTCCGCGGTGGCGGGCCGGCTGTCCTCGGCGGCGACCGCCAGCAGGTCCGCGTCGACGCCAAGGAAGTCCGCCAGGGCCTGCTGCGGGCCGGTGAGCGAGGCCAGTCCCGCGGGGACGGGCGGCTCGACCTCGCGGGCGTAGTTCTCCTCGTCGTCCTCCGCAAGCTCCCAGGCGGTAAGCCCGGCAAGCCACGCCACGTACAGCGGCCGCAGGTCTCCCGCCGCGAGTTCGGCGCGCAGCCCCACGAATGCGGAGAGCGTGTAGGACGTCTCGAATTCCCACTCGCAGCCGTCCTCCGAGGACACGGAGAAGTCCAGCAGCGTGTGTCCGGACCGGGTCCAGACGCCGAGCGCATCCTCCATCGCGTACGCGGTGGCTTCCTTGGCCGGGAGCGAGCCGTCGGGCAGACGCAGGACGAGGCGACGGCTGCCCCAGTTCGCGTAGTACAGATGAGCGTCGTAGAACTGCTCGACCAGCTTCGTCGTATCGCCGCGGAAGTCGCCCCAGTGGTATTCGTTGACGAAGCGGGTCGGGGTGATGTCGGCGCGGGTGGACAGCGCGCGTACCTGCCTTACCTGGTCCTCGTCCAACGGGCGGTCAAGCGCGAGGAACTCGTAGTACTGGTACTCGCTCACGACTTGGCAGCCTACCGGCCGTGCACCCAAGGTTTAGGTCAGCCGCGGAGCCATCCGAACAGCCCATTGCCGCGCCGCTCGCGCTCCCACTCCGCCTCCGCTACGGCTCGTTCGGCCGCGACGCGCTCGCGCTGCGTACGACAGCGCGGGCATTCATCGCCGCGGGCCAAGCCAGGGGCATCGTCAGGGTCGACGTCGCCGCCGCAGGTCGGGCAAGGCCACAGCGAGGCCTCCCATTGCCGGTGCTCGTCCTCCTGCCGACGTGCTTCCTCCTCCTCAGCTGCCCGCTGGGCGGCGCGACGTTGTTCGTCTCGACGGCCGTAGGCATGCAGGTCGTCGGCGTTGCGCAGGGCATCGGTGAGTGTCTGGGCTGAACCGTGGCCGAAGCGCCACCAGATCGCCCCGCACGGGCCGTGCTGCTGCAGCCGGTCCAGCGCGGTGGCCAGGACGGGCACCGTGCCGTCGTAGTCCCGGTACCCGTCCCACTCTCCGGTGTTCCCTATCGGGCGACCAGGACGCCACGCGCCCTGCCAGTGCTCCTCGGATAAGCGCGCGACCTCATCTATCCGTGTTTGCAGGGCCTTGAGACCAACCTGCTTGGTGAACACGAACGCCACTGGTGGGAAACCGTCGCGACCGGACGCCTGCCAGATGGTCGACCACAAGGGGACTTGCTGCCCACCCTGGTCCTTCACGGTGCGCTGGAAGAACCGGCGGTAGCGAACGATCTTGTCTGCCACCTTGGCGGGTGGTTCGGTGCCGTTGTCGACCTCCACGAACAGCACCGGCATCCCGGCCTCCGGCGCGGTCAGAACCGCGTCGGCGCGCAGGCTTCCCTTGCCCGGAGCGGTGAACGTGCCGGTGACGGGGAGAGCGACCTCGGTTTGCCAGCCGTGGAGTGTGCCAAGCCCTGGCGGCCTGGAAGGCAGCGGCTTCGTCGGCCCGGCGGCGGGCGGTGTGCCGCGGCGGGCAACCGGTTTGGTCGGCTCTGGCGGCGACTGCAGGAACGCGTCGATGGTGTCGGTCACCTTCACCGCGTGCGCCGCGCCGGCTCTGGCCGCCTCCCGAGCGGTACCGCCCATCTCACCGAGCGGCCGGTCCAGCTCGGTCGCGGCCACCGCCAATCCGGCCGTGGTGAGATTCCACAGGTGCACGCTGACCGGCCGCCCCGACGGGTTCGTGCCGGTCACCTTGCCGACCGATTCCAACAGCCCGGCGTCGCGCAGGTCCTTGCACGCGTTACGAACGGTCTGTACGTCAGCAGTGCCCGGCAGAACCAACTGCCGCAGTTGCGCGGCCGTGGCGACCTTCACCACTCCGAGCGACAGCAGCACCAGACTCCGCGTCCGCGCCGTCGACCCGAACCGCCACCGCGTCGTGCCCGTCATCATGGTCCCCCTCCCCAGCGCTTCCGGCGCCGCACCACTCCACCCGCGGACCCACCGTCCGCGCTGCCGCGGCGGCAGCCGGAGGTCCGGGGCTGGGGCGGGCACCCGGGGCCCCACTCGCGACCCCTGCACGACCACTCCACCACCCCCCACTGACACATAAGGCCAGGAACAGCAGGAGCAAAGGGGTTGTCGAGGCACCCACCACCGGCCAATCCGTGCGCTGACCTGCGGCAACACTGCACACAAGGCGAAAGGTCACCGTAGGGCAGGGTGTAGGAAGGACTGTAGGGAACGCTGTTGGGGCGTTTGTACGCACCGACGGCAACCGCGAGCCACTAGCCGGACAGGCCCACAGGCCGTACAACGCGCCCGCCCTAGCCGCCCAGCTACTCACCGCCCGGGACCCCGCGAGAGCGATGGCGTGCCCAGGCGGAGGCCCCACAGGCAAACCAGCCCCCCGCCTCGCCACGATGTCCGACGGTCTGCTGAGGCAAAGTCCGCCCGCCTGCTCGTCGCCGAGGGTCGCGATCCACCGGGGCGCTCAGTGCAGCAGCCCGACACCACTCACCGAGCACCGCCTCAGCCCTGGTCGGTGAGTGCGGCCACAGTAGTCGGTGAGTTTCCTCTCGGGCTGGCCACTCTCCGTCGTGCTTCAAGCAGGCCGATAACCGGGAGTACATTTCGTGGCGCATGGGCTGTCGGGGGGAGTCGTCCGGGCCGTGAGGATGCCGCCATGGGGCGATCATCACTTCTGGGTGTCTGGCCTGGGTCCGCGCGGCGACGGCTCCCGCTTCGGGCAGGTTCCGCTCCTCCGCCCTGATCACGTACGTGCCCACGTCCTTCTCGGAGTGCGTCAGCCCCTCAGCACGTACCCGCTCCATGGCACGTCGCGCCGTCGAGTTGACCACGCCGAACTCGGCCGCAATCTGCACCACGCTGGGGACCTTGCTGCCAGGTGGATAGGCGCCTGCCGGTGCCGGTTGACCCGCGGCCATCCCGGGGCACTACGCGGACGGGTTTGCCGGAGGCAGCGGGTCAGCGACGAACGTTCCGCGCGCCGGCCGAGTAACCACAAGCCCCGCGTCCCGAAGGATGCTCAGCGCACGGCGAACAGTGCCCGGACCAACCCCGTAATCGTGCGTCATCACAAGTTCGCCCGGCAGGCGCCCGCCCGGTGCGTACTCACCGGAACGAATCTTGCGCTCAAGAATCGCAGCAAGTTGCTCGTACACGTATTCGGGTGAGTCGGCACTGATCTTGTCCACACTTCGACCGTAAGCCGCCACTTGCGACCACGCATTACCTAGCACTACTACCTACCACTACCCACCACCCCCTACTACCCGCTAGGCTTGTTCGCCCAGACAACAAGACGCCCCGGCAGGAAGCGGCTACTTCCATACCGGGGCTCACCGAGAAATGGAGTCTCGGCTATGTGGCACCTTATCTCCGCGCTCGTTGCACGGTTCCTGCCTGCTCGCGGTCGTGGTCAGGCGGAAGCCCTCCAGTCGGCGCAACCCGTGCCTACCTACCGCTCACCGCGCCCGGCTGAAGTGATCGACGCTGACGACCTGCCGCTCGTGCCCCACTATCTCGTCGCCTTCGAGTTGCGCCGAGAACAGCAGGCACAGCGGGAACGACGCACGGCGGCAGTGCTGGCAACCATGGGCATCGACTACACGCCGGAGGCCGTGGCATGAGCGCGACTGCGAAGCCTTGCGGACAGCACCACCCCGGTCTTCAGCCGGCAGCACCGGACGCCGCTACCCCTCCTGCGTCCCGCCAGCAGACCACGAAGGGCACCAAATGAACGGCTTCAACGAAGCATGGTCCCGCTACCTGCCGGTCGTGGACGCGGAGCCTGCGCGCGGCATCGCGGGACTGCGACTGCTCCCGTGGACCGGGCCGGACGGGAAGCCCGCCTACACCCCGGACGACAATCCCGAGGGCATGATCGCGCGACTCGCCGACCGCATGGAACGTGAACAACTCACCGCAGCGTCAGACCTGCTTGAGCTTGCCCGTCAGATGCTCGCCGTTCCTGAGCCGCTGACCCCGGACCAATCGCGCTTCGTCGTGGCACGTCTTTGCGACGTCCTGTCGAACATGCTGCGGGTCGCCGAGTCACGCGGCATGCGTCTGACGACCGGAGGCGCCGATGAGTAGGCGCGAAGCTCCGCTGATGACTATGCGCGTATCGCGCGACGGCGGGCAGACGTGGGGGCGCTGGCTGCGCTTCCACAGCAGCGACAACCTCAAGCCCCTCCAATCCTTCGTGTGGCCACCGTGCCAGTGCCGCCGATGCATGCCGGGGCTGCACCGCACGTAGCGGGCCGGCCGAGCAGAGAGAGGCCCTGTAGCGACCTGCGGACTCCCGGGTCGCTACGGGGCCCTGGTGCCCGGTTCGTCTCGTGGCCTCATCGGGGCTCAAAGGTCCCAAGCGCAGAATGAGTGCGATGCCTGTCTGCACGACTCCACGTACGGGTACTGCGCATCGTTATGTCAACGCAGGGCGACCGAATGTCGCAGGTCAGCCGATCGCCCACCTGCGCCAAGCCGTGCGGCGGCCTCCTCCTGGTCGCCTCCCTGACTCTCTCGTGAGCCGTCCCCTCTTCGACCGGGGCCGCCACAGAACCCGCTGTCCAAGGATCTCACTCCGTCACACGCCGGCAGTCTGCCGCTCCAGACCCACCAGCTCGCGCAGCTTGTCGCGCGTCTCCGGGTCAGTCGCAGACACCACCGTGCCGACCATGCCCCGAGTGAGCAGGACCTTATAGGTGTTCCTGATGCCCGGCGACGCCGAGGTGGTGGCCCGCCACGTCGCCACGGTGCTGCAGGACGCCTGGCAGCGCCTCGCCGACCTGCGGGTGGACCAGCCAGCAGGACCCGGACAAGGCCACAGGCACGCTGCGGACGATCGAAGAGGCCGCAGCGTGGCCGATTTCCCACCCGCGATGCGGGCGGTCATTCAGGCCGCGGCCCGACGTCACCGTTGAGGCGTGAGCGTCGGACCTGCGGCCTGAAGCGACACGGTCTGCGGCGGGGCCATATCCGGCGCCAGCCGATGTTCCTCCCGGAGCAGACCGCCCCGCCGCCCGAGCGAGTGAGACGGCGGAAGCTTGGAGGACCTGATCACGCCAGTCGATATACGGCCTGGTTCGGATCCGGCCTCACGATCACCCCGTCGTCGGCGAGGTCGCGGAGGTGGCGTCGAGCCTCCTTGCCTGCGGCCTCATCAGTTGTCGGCTCATAGCCGGCGACGCATAGGGCCAGTACGGCACGTTGCGTGTCCCAGACACCGCCCAATGCCTGGATCACTGCGGCGAGCGCCTGCTTGTGGGTCAGCAGCCTCTCAGTCATCTCAACCTCCCCATCGATACCGCCACAGCGTGGCACACGCATCGGCATCGCAACGAACCTTTAGCAGGACCCCCAGGCCGCCGCCGGGCCGTGGGCGGCAGGTTCACGTAGACCCTCATCCACACCGAGGCCCAGCAGCTGCTCGCCGCCGACTCCTACGCCGACTTCCTGGCCCGCTCCCAGCAGGAGCAGCGCATCGCCAGAGCGTTGGGGACGTTTCCGCCAAGCCGTGGATGGCGGCGCTCATCGGACGGGCGCGCTGGTCCGTGATGACGCAGCTGCCCATCTTGACTACCGGACTTCCGTCGAGACCGGGTCGAGGTGGAAGAGGCACTGGTCCGCGTTGAACTCGCCCACCTCGGCGACGAAGCGGAACTTGTCGCCCGCACCGACGTTGGCGGGGATCTTCTTGCCGGTCAGTTTCAGGTCGGAGATGTTGACGTCCTCGTATTTGAAGGCCGGGCCGGCCGTCGTGTTCGGTCCCTTGTCGCCTGGGCCCAGGAGGAAGTCGTAGCGGGTGTCATAGTTACCGTGAGGCTCCATGTGCACGATCGAGCCGTTGAAGGCGACCGTCTGGCCCTCGTGCCTGATCGCGAAGTCCAGGTTCGCGTCGTCGCAATAGTCCAGTTTCAGCAGTGCCGCGAACTCCGGGTTGTTCTGAGGCGTGATCACCTGGGTGGCAGCCGACTTGGCCGCGGTCGGAGTCGGCGTAGTGGAAGGCTTCTTGCTCGCAGCGGCCGTCGAGTTGGCTGACTCGTTCTTCCTCTCACCTTCGCCACTGAGTGCAGCGGCCGTGCCGATGACGATGGTCAGAATCACGGCGACGGCGGCCGCCGTGCCGATCAAGAGCCGCGGCAGTGGCTTCTTCGGCCGACGGAAGTTTAGGGAGGAGCGAAGCATGCCCTGGGACTGCTCCACGAGCTCCCAGCCATCCTTCTGCATCCTCGAGATCACCGAACTGTCGGTGCCGCGAACTGCCTTCACGGTCTTGTACTCGTACTTGATCTCGTCGGCCATGTGGCTGCGTGCCCCCCAAATAGACTGTTCATATCAACCGCCTGGCGAGCATAGGGGACTCCGCGAGGAACTCGGCATCACCGGCGTCTCGGTCCCGAGCTCGCGATCCGGACCAAGGACCCATCAGGTGCTTCCACCGCTTGGATTGAGCGCGGCACTGGGAGCCTGTGGCGCGATCGCGCTGTCCGGTACGGCCGGCCGATGCCACGTCCCCCCGCGCCATCCTCGTCGACCGCGATGGCATGCACGTTGTAGTTCCGATAAGACTTCATACACGGTTGCAATAAGGCTGGCGCGTTGACGAGGTGGGTCAACTGCGTCGAAGAGAAGAGATGGGATTGCCGTCCTCGGTCTCCCACTCCTTCCATCCGTTCGCCGAGCCGCCGGTCAGAAGCTGGCCAGCGCCAGAGGGGGAGTCGCATATACGACCGTCCTGCAGTCGCAGGCGGCCATCAGCTGTCACGTAGGCCACGTACTCCGTAGCCGAGTTGGGTCGGCGCCACACGAGACGCTGGCCTGGGCGCAGGCGTCCGTCCACCAGCAGGTCACGCAGTTTGTCGTCATACTGCTGCTTCGTTCCGTTTCCGGAGCCCGAGTGCGCAGCGGATGGTGCTGGGCTGCTCGATAGGCGCGAGCCCGTGAAGGGGGTCCCGCTTGGGCGGCTCTTGACGTACCGGCGTCGGAGTACCTCGTTGATCGTTCTGTCGAATGGGGTCCGCAGTCGGTTCAGCGCCTGGTAGACCTCGTCGTCCAGCTCGACGAAGTGCCGGTCAGGAGTTGGGCCGTCGACCACCAGCCCCCCTCAGCTGCATGCTGATCCTTCGGATCAGCATAGGAGGCTGTTGTCCGCTGGGCAGCGGTTTCGGCGAGGCCGGACTGGCTACTACTGCGCCCCTGCCCCTCCTTGGGGCGGAGTCGGCGACGCTCGCCAAGAGCGCCGTGGCCTACAACGCGGGCACCTTAAGCCGGGGGCGGGAGGCCGGCGTGCAGTGGATGCGGGTCTTCGACGGCGCCGGGTGCGGGTGAACCAGCCACCAGGACCCCGACAAGGCCACCGGGTCGCTGCGCACCGTGGAGGACGCGGCCGCATGGCCGATCTCCCACCCGCGGTGCACCAGCGCCTTCGGGCAGGCCGCGTCCCAACGCGTTGCTGTAGGCAGTGGGCTTCAGACCGGGCGGGCTCTACTGGAAGTCTAGGGCTCTCGGTTTCCCCCAACTATCGTGCTACGCCGCCGTGGTGAGAACAGGCCCCTTGCTTGCCGATCGCATCCGACGTCGAACCGTCATTGCAGCGTCCCGTGGTGGGCGTCTCTTCGAGCTCTTCGGTCTCTTCGGGCTCCGCGAGCTCGTCGGACTCCATGGGCTCGGGGGTGTACCGCTCTTTCGCCAGCGTGCTGAGCACGGCGCCAGCCACGACGCCAGCGACGGCGCCGATGGCGTAGATGGTCGTCTTGTTCTTCCTGTACAAGCTCTTCACGCGCTCGATGGTGGACTCGTTGGGCTCGCTGGAAGCAGTCTGCTGGGTCATGGCGGCACCTTTCCGGTTCTGCGGGTCAGTGTGCAGCACTGGCAGGTGCGGCGTGTGGGAAAGCTGCCATCGGCCGGTCAGTCCCGCGCGGCACCTTAGGGCCACATGATTTACACCGGGACGCCGACAAGGTGCGCGTACGCAACGACGTCGGTGGTGCCGCCGTTAGCCCGCAGGCTGGTTGCCAGCCTGGAACGGCAGATCTCCCTAGTCAGCCCCGTACTTGGCGCGGGAGTGTCCGATGAGAGGCGGGCGTATCATGCCGGCTCGGCGGCGGTTGTGGGCGGGGTACCCGGGGGAGGCCGCCGGGGGAGGAGAACGCGGGTGAGCGGCGTGGCGCGGGAGGCGAAAGCAATCGAGAACTGGCGTCGGCTGGTGGTGGCCCAGGGGCTTAACCAGGCGCGACTGTACCTGGCGAGCCGTAGCTTGGGGCAGACGGACGCACGCGAGCTGAAGGGCGTCGCGGAAGGGACGGTACGCAAGGCCTATGCCGGGCGGACCGTGATCGAACTGCTGCAGAACGCCCATGACGCTCACCAGGCCGACCGTTGCGACGGCCGAGCGGAGATCAGGCTTCGCCCTGACGAGGGTGCGTACGGCGTTCTGTATGTCGCCAACGACGGGAACCCGTTGAGGGCGGAGGACTTCCGCGATATTTGCCGTTTGGGGCTGAGCTCGAAGGACCCAGCGACGAACATCGGCCACAAGGGCGTCGGCTTCAAAAGCGTGCGGCAGCTGTGTGACGCCCCCGAGGTGTACAGCGCCTCGCGCCCGGGCTCAGGGGTCTTCGATGGGTTCTGCTTCCGCTTCGCCCGGCCTGAGGACTTCGATGCAATTGCCTCGCAGCTCGCCCCCGATGAGGCGGGACTGGGGCATGAGCTGCGTGAGAACGTCAGCGCGCTGCGAGTGACCGTTCCGGTGGACGAGCTTCCGCCGCAGGTGGAGGACTTCGCCGCTCGCGGATACAGCACCGTGGTGCGGCTGCCGCTGCGCTCACCGTGGGAGCTGGGGGAGGCTCGACGGCAGATCGTCCAGATGCAAGACCCGGACGCACCGTTCGAGCTGTTCTTGGCACGGTTGGGAACCATCACCGTGACCGTCGACGGTGAGGTTGCCGGGGTCGACTCGCGCCAGTACCTGCGGGACGTCACTGCAGTGCTGTTCCGTGACGGGCTGCAGGTAGAGGAGATCACCATCCGCGACGGGCAGCGTCTCGTCGTGGTCACCGCCGACGTAGATCCCGCTGTGCTGACCGAGGCCGCCCGCGAAGGTCTGGAAGAGGGAACGGTCGACGACGCGCTTAAGAAGTGGGAAGGCGGCGGGCAGGTCCAGATCGCCGTCCCCGAAGGCGCGCCGCTGCCCGCAGGACGTATGTACAGCTTCCTGCCGATGACGCCCGAGGCAGGGGAACCGCTCGGCGGCTTCCTCAACGCGCCCTTCGACAGCGACCTGGCACGGCGCACGCTAAAGACAGACAACCCATGGAATCGGGCATTGATCACCCAGGCGATTGATGCCTGCGCCCGCGTGGCGGCACTGGTGCGGGGCAAGGAGCTGGATCTGGCAGATGGCACGCTGCTGGATCTCATGTGCTGGCAGAACTCATACCTGCCCGAACTGACCAGCGCCTGCGAGCAGGCCGGCGTGCCGCTGGGGGAACTTGGCCTAGTGCCGACACGCGGGCCGGGCCACAGGCGCATTCCTGTGATGCGGGCCAAGCAGTGGTTCGGTGACACCGAGTTCTTCAGCGCCGACGCGGCCGCCGCCGCCGGTGTGGCCGACCTCATCGACCCAGCGGTGGAGGAGGTGCGCGTCGAGCGGCTGAAGAGCCTGGTCCGAGCATGCGGCAGCACTCTGGCCCCTGGGGCGGAAGCCCTCGCAGGATGGGCACAGATTGTTGCGCGCCACTGGGCCGGGAGCGCCACACCCGAGCAGTGGGCCGGGTTCTACGGCGACCTGGCCGCCCTGTTCCCGGTCAACCATGCCCTGCTGCTCCACCAGGAACTGCTCATCTGCGCCGGTGGAGACTTGGCCGCTGCCGACGGAGGGCGGCTGGTGTTCTTCCCGCCGAGGCGTGCCGCAGGTACGGAAGATCCGCTGGGGGCTCTGCCTCGGCGGCTTGCCGCGCGTATCGCGGTCGTCGATCCCAAAGTTCCGCTCAGCGATACAACCCGCGTGTGGATGATCCGGGCGAAGCTGGCCCGCGAGTACAGCTCCGGCGTGCTGCTGCGGATCATCACGCAACTGATGGCTATGTACACCGATCCCGCGACGCTCACCGGGTGCCTGCACGTGGCGCTGCGCATTTGGCGAATGCGGCCGGCGGAAGGAGAGACTCCCAAGGAGCTGCGGGAGCTCCTGGTGCCAGTACGCAAGGGCTGGATCCCTGCTCCACAGGCGGTCTTCGGACCCGAGTGGGGCGAGGAAGAGCCTGCCAGATTCCTACAAGGGGCCGTCGAACGCGCGGCGGGGTTGCGGGAGCTGGAGGACCGGATCCTGCTCGGGCCAGAAGCGGTTGACGCCGGGGTCGGGGTCAAAGAAGTGCGTGATTTCCTGCGGCACGCCGGGGTCTGCTCTGGCTGGCAGCCCAACCTTGTCAGTGGCGGGCGCCTGGAGTGCAGAGGTCGCGAACTCCACGGCCCTGGGCCCAACACATTCTGGGGTCAGGGCGTACTTACGCCCGAACAACGGCTTGCCTGGATCAAAGGGGTGTCGGCAGCAGAACGGGGCGCTTACATCAGGAAGCTGTACCGGGCCGGTGAGCTGTACACGATGCCGGGTGGAAGCGCCCACACTTCCCTCGCGCCGCGCGATCGAAGGCGACTGGCAGAACTCCTGCTGGATGCAGTGCAGAGCTGGCCCGCCGAGTACCTGTACACCGTTTTCAAGAGGACCGACCAGGAGGGGTTCCACGGTGTGCGTTGGCCCAGCCCGGCAGCGGCGTTCTTGGCCACGGAGCCTTGGTTCCCCCAGACCACCCCGGGCCGCCGTGACGCCATCTCCTTCGTTCCCTTGCGTAAAGCGTGGGTGATCACGAACGGCCAGGTGCCCGCCTTCCTGCCCGCCCAGCCGCCAGCCCTGCGCTCACTGGTCACCCCAACGGTCCTGCAGCGGTTGACGCCTCTGGGGATCAGGCTGTGGAACGACGAGCGCACCGCCGCGGACCGCCTCGCCTACCTGACCGGCCTTGTCGCCGACCTGCCCGACTCCACTGCGGCCCAGACCCGCCACGCCATCCGCAGCGCCTATGAGGACGCCTGGCAGGACCTGCTGCCGGCCATTGCCTCTCGCCGTTCCAACGCCGTAGGTACCCCCGAACGCCTGGTCGTGGAACGTGGCGGCACCCTGGGCCTTGCGTCTCTGGGCAAGGAGATGATCTACACCCCCCACCGGGACGGCAAGGTCCAGGAGACCTCGCTGCGCGCGGCGCCGGTGGCGCTGCTAGCCATCCGCAGCACGCCCCTGGCCGAACGGATCCAGACCCATCTGGGGGACGGCGCCGACGGCCAACTGAAGGCCACTCGCGATGCGGCTATCGAGGCCGAGGTCGACGGTGTTCCTATAAAGGTCGCCCACAGCAACCCCTTGCCGGATGCCGCCGGCCCGTGGCTTACCGCCCTAATCCTCGGTCTGCTGGAATGGCAGAGCGGCGTCGACACAGCTCAGCATGCCCAACGCCTCGCCCGGGCCCGCAGGCGCCTGGCCACCGCCCACCTCGTCCAAGCCGGCGAGAGCCGCATCCTCATCGACAAACATCTCGTCCCGCCCGACTACCGGCCCCACTCCTTCCTCCACGATCCTGACGGGCCAGCGCCGCGAATCGTCGCCGTACACCCCAGCGCCCGCACCCTGTGGGACACACTGGAATCCGCCTGCGACGCCCTTGCCGCCCTAGTGGGAGCACCCGACCTGACGGACAGGCTCCGCGTCCGCCTCTTCCAGTTGCTCCGCAAGAACCCAGAGCAGCCCGACCGCACGACCCTGGACGACGTCGCCGAGGTCCTCGCCATCACCCGGACCAAGCTCGACGAGGTGCTCGCTGCCAGCGACCCCCATGCTCACATCGAACGCCTACACAACCTGCTGGCCTGCATCGACCCCAGCCTCGCAGCCACCCTCCACGACCAGCGCCACACCCTCGCCGCTCCCGAGGACCTTGCGACCTGGCTCACCCGGCACCTCCCGGACGCCGCGGACGACGTCCTGGCCCATCTGGACGACGAACTGCCCGACGCCCTAGGCGCCCTGAAAATCCCACTCGCGGACGCCAACAAGCGCCGCAGCGCCGCGAACCTCGACCCCCTACACAACACTGACGGCCACCAGCGGCGGGTGAACCTGTGGCTGCAGAAGCACGAGGACACCCTCGTCGGCCGCGTCCGCGACGCCTTCTGGCCTGTCTATGCTCGCGGCGAGGACCTGGCCGGCTACCTGCGCCTGCGTGAACTCCCCGGCCTGCGGCAGCCCGACCCTGCCTGGGCCGACACCTATTGGGATCTGCCCCCTACCGTCTTGGAAGCCCGCGCCGACGCCTGGGCCAAGCGCCATCTGCCCACCACCGGCAGCGAACACACCCCACCCCCGCCCAGACCGCTCGCCGAACTCCGCGCAACCAACCTCGCCTTCCTCCCCGATGCGCTGCGGAGCCTGGAACTGCGAATTGGCCAATGGCAGCGCAGCGGTGGCACCAGTGCGGCCCCTCACCAGATGCCCCCAGTGCAGGCAGTGGTGGAGGGCATGCACGCGGACGGCACCACCGACTTCACCGCTCTGAACACGGCCTCCCTCGCCTCGTGGCTGCACGCACACGGCCACTTGCCCGCCGGCATGCCGGCTACCTGGATTCCCGCCGTCCCTGCCCACACGCCCACTCCTGGCACCACGACCGTACCGGGCCTAGCGCCGGTCCCTGGCACTGCAACCCCACCCGGGCCAGTTCCCGTTCCTGGCCCCCGCACCTCGGCCGTTCCAGGGACACCACCACCAGCGACGACCACCAGCCCGAGTGCCGGGACCGCTCCGACAACACCTGCCGACCGGCGGACCCTGGGCGCAGCCATCGCCAAGGCCCTGACCCCCGCCCGTCTCGCCACCCGCAGCACGGCGCTGCCCGCACCCCGCCGCACTCCTGTCGCATCCCACCCCCGCCATACGGGGTCCGACACCGGCCGACGGGTGAGCGTTACTGGCCCTGACCTTGAGGAGACCGCCACCATCGGATACCTCGGCGAGATCGCCGCAGGCAAGTGGATCGAACACCACTACGGCGTGCCGCCCCGGCAGTCCTGGCGTTCCGGCACCCGCGCAGAGGAGTACGGCGACGGCATCGGAAGCGACATCCTCGGCTACGACTTCGTCATCGAGACCCCGCAGGGGCGGCACTACTTCGAGGCCAAAGCCACCAGCGGTGACGACCCCTCCTTCATCCTCGGCTCTTCGGAAATCCGCCGGGCCCAAAATCTGAAGGACGGAGAGCAATACACCATCCTGTTCGTCACCCATGCTAAGGATCCGGCCCGCATCCGCGTCCACGAACTCGCAAACCCGTTCAGTCCTGAGGGGGGCCGTTTCTACAACATCACCACCACCGCCGTCACCGCGCGCTTCACCCTGCCAACTGTCGGATCCTGACCAGCCGCACCGTTGCAGCACGTGATCTGCGGGCGGTGCTCGAGTACTGGCACGTGCGCAGACGAAGTGGATGCGACGCTCACGAAGTAGACCGTGATCTACAACTCGGAACGGTAAACCGGCCCGCGAGGCCGACAAGCAGTGGATAGATCGTCCACGGTGACGGATGGAGCCGGGCAGTCCCCGGTCCCGCCCGAGGAGTCCTATCCTGACCCATAACCGCTGCTGGTTGCCGCTACCCCACAACGCCGGGTGGCAACCACCCTTCCCCCACGCACAACGCCCAGAACCGTTCACGCCCGCCCACTGGAGCGCGTCATGGCTGTTGTCGACACCCGGCTCGTTCAGACTGCCGTCATCGACACGAAGGAATCGGATCAGCCAGTCATCCTCCCCGAAGAACCGCACAATCTCGATCGGTTCCGCCACCATTTCCAAGGCAAGCGATTCTGGTGCGGCACGCTGCTCGGCGGCTGTGGTGGAGAATTGATGACCAAGCGGTACGAGACCAAGGTCTGCCACTTCGCCCACTACCCAGACCACACAGGTACGGCTCCCGTCTGTCATCGCGTCGCGAACGGCGACGACAGCGCGGATCATCTCTTCATCAAGAGGGATCTGACCGCCTGGCTCAGAGCCCAGGGACACCGCGTTCAAGCCGAGCTTCGCAACCTCGGAACCGGCCCAGGCGATGCGGTCGACTTGTGGCTCCCGAAGACCCGCCAGCAGATGCGCTTCCAGCTCTGCCTCCAGGACTATCGGACCTGGTACCGGGCCGAACAGGAACTCAGCACTTCCTCTGAGCAGATGGATTGGTTTTTTGGCACCCAAGGGCCGATCTCGGCCAACATGCTGCAACGGCAGGGCTACGCATTCCGAGTGAAGTGCGAGACGCACGGCTCGGGCCGGCGTGTCTTGATCGGTGTCGAGCGCGCCGACCGGCCTGTTGCCTGGTCAGCACTTGACGACTGCCGACTCACCCCCGACGGGCTCGTCACGCCGGTGCTGGAGGAGCTGCTCAGCGACGGCACCGCGATCCAGCGCGGCAAAGGAGCCTGGGTCCGGCCCGCCACATTCCCCCTGCGCGCCGACCAGATCGTCTTCGCCATCGACGCCAAGGCGCCGACGCCCAAGCACTCGCCGCTCGCGGCCGAAGGCCGCTACATCATCACCGCGGACGTGAAGCCCGCCGGCAGCCGGATCATCCGAGCGCACGTGTCCCTCCCGCATGACGTCCCTATGCCGACCGAGCGGTACGTGTACCGGCTGTATGGAGTAGCCCGTCTCCTCCTCACCGATCTCGATCCGCAGGACGGCGTGCAGTGGGCGGTGCGCGCCGATGGCGTCGTTCAGCTCGGCGGCATTGAGGCAGAACGCACTGGTCTGTGGCGCCCAGGCGTCGCTCTTCCCCAACCGGAACGGCGAACGTCTGATGTCCCTGTTCCCGCCCAGCGCACGGGACAGACGGCGACCGCTTCCCACCCAACCAGCTCAGCGCAATCATCGAGTACTAGTGCCTCCGCAGGGCCGGATCCAGCAATGGTGAACCGGGTTCGCAAGGCGCTGGAAGACTTCGCCAGGCGGCGCACCCTCACGACGTGGGGCACGCTGGGAACGATTGCGAAGATCAACTTGGTCCGGCTGTCTCCGAGTGAGCGCCAGGACCTTCTCGTTGCAGTGGATCGTCCTGCCACCCCGGACAAGCCCGTCCTCTCGGCTCTGGTGCGGGACTCAGGTGGCCGTCCGCTGCCGGACATGAAGACGATCATCCGCAAGGTCGGGCTCCAGCCACCTGCCGATGAGGTCACCCTGAGACTCTGGTGCGACCGAGAGAAGGATCGCGCCTACGACTCCCACGGCGTGGTGCGTGTCCGCATGATCCCGGCCCGGCTTGAGATCGGTGCCGATGGCCGCGCATCCGAACCCGCAACGCCCCCACGACCCAAGAAGCAGCAGGTTAGGAACGATTCGCGACGCCCAGGGGTGTCGGAAGAAGGCCTGCTAGAACTCATTCGAGCTTTGGCACGTGGGCAAGAGTTGCTGCGTGCGACAAGTGGCCCGCACTACGCGAGATTGTCGAAGGCCATGAAAAAGGCGCGGGTGCGCCTCGATGCTCACCAAGCCGCCAATGCCAAAGGCGCAGCCCACGCCGAATGGCCGAAAGATCAGACTGATTCACTGAGTCATCACGCTCAGCTCCTGTTCCAGGCCATCAGGGCAACGGAGGACAGCTTCACCTCTCCGCCAGCCTTTGTTGCAGGGGCAGGGATGCCCGAGCCTCCGCAGCCGACTTTGCCGCCGGCCATGACCACGCCCGACTTCTCGTCGCAGCCGACCGAAGGGACCCTTCCCAAGTCGCCGAAGGATGCTGCGGCCGAGCGATTCGACTCGCTCGTCAATCAGTTCAGAGAGGCACAGCGGGTGCTTGATGTCGACCGGGCGGAGGAAATCTACCGGATGGCCAACCCCATCTACAGAACACAGCTGTCTCCTGCGGCCCAGCACCGAAATCAGGCGATCGTTGCGGAGATGAGGACGTGGGTAGGTGTTCAGCAGCCCAACCGCTCCTCGGCGCTTCTCAAACGCTGTCGGCGTCTGATCCACCAGATGCGGGAAGAGAAGGACACCATCAGTATCGACGGCTTGGCTGCCCTCGTAGTGGAAGCGGAGGCTTTGAGTCAACGCGTCACTCTGTCCGACGTTGACCAGAAGGGGCTCGCCAGGTGGCAGCGCCACCTTCAAGCGCGACGTGAGGCCGAGCAGCCTGCCTCAACCGGTGATCCGTTTGAGAACGAGCCCGTAGCTGACGGTGGGCTCTCCCGGTCAGAAGTTCTCCATCTTGCCTCCGCTGTCCGCTCCTTGTTGGAGCAGACCGCTCGGAGCCAGTCCCTCACAACATGGGGTGACCTACGGCGGCGACTGGGTGAAAGCGCCCTCCCGCGTCTTCACCCGGATGATCAGGGCGAGATCCTCGTCGCCGTCGACCGGGACACTCCGGCCGACGAACCCCTACTGTCGAGCCTTCTCGTCGTGGGAGACGGTGAAATTCATCCTTTGTACCGGCACGTTGCCTTCTCTCTCGACCGGGACGTTCCCCTCTCGGATGCGGCTCTCCGGAGTGAGTGGACCGTGGAGGTGCTGCGTCTCCGTGCGCTGTGGAAGCACCGATGACCATTCACCCGTCGGGCGTTTTCGCGGGGGCAGGGAAGGCCTCCCAGGCCGATTAGGCGAGCGGGAGTCGTGACGTCAGGCCCTTCTTCAACCGCGCATCGTTCTCCAGATTGTGGAACGTCACGTAATTTCCCACCAGCGGCGTCAACTTCCCCGCTCGCACGTTCGAAAGTCCCCCTCAGTGCTCGGGGGGTCATTTCACGGGAGGGGGTGTGCGGCTGTAGTGCGCCCCCCGGTGCCGTAGTGGGCAAGGTGCAGGGTCTCGCCGTCGACCTGGAGTTCTGCCGGCGGAGGGTTGGGAACGGAGATCCGCGGGTGGGAGTGGCCGTCGATGCGGATGGGCTCCCGGGGTTGGTTCCAGCAGTCCGCCCATTCCTGGGCCCGCTCGCGGGTCCACGGGTTCTGCAGGGTCCGGGGGGCGGCCGGGTCGTGCAGGTGGCTGTTGAGGCTGCGGACGAGACAGGCAGCCAATGTGAGGGGTCGCATGGCGACTCGGGCGGCCATCAGTCTTCCCTGGACTTGGGGACGTGGACGATCACCAGGGTGGAGGCGCCGGTGCAGGTGACGCCGTGCCCAGCGTCTTCGACGATTTTGATCAGGTAGTACTGCACCTCCTCAACGGCGGCGCGGCCGTTGCCCTTTTCCGCCGAAGCCATCGTTCCACTTGTCGAGGTCAATAACGACGTTCACCAGGACGCCGACGGTGATGGTGCCGCTGGTGGCGTCCAGGTGCGGCGTGTGGGTGTTGCTCATGGGGCAGTCCTCCAACTTGTTCAGCAGACGCTCGCACCGGCCCGCGGTGCGAGGCACGGTGTCGTTCGTGAGTTAGCTCTCCGGTTCAACTTGCCTGGGCACGGAGGACAGGGTCGGCGGTCTGCCCGTGGTGTGGGTGGGGGGACTCGGCGCGGCTGGCCCGTTCAAAGCCCGCCTCGTCGACTGCCGGTGCCCAGATGACTCCCCTACCTTTCTGCACCTCCCCAGGTGCTGCACCGGGCAACCGCCCTGACGTTGGATGCCCTCGTCTCATGCGCGCAGCCAGCCAATCACTTGGAATCGATCTTGCATGACGCTGCCAGGGCGTATGCCCCCGTTCTGTTCGAGGTCGAACTTTCCCTTGATGGTCGCGTTGATCGACCCGCTGACTTGCCGCATGGCCCGGCAGAGACTCTGAGATCTCACAGCCCTTGGGCAGTGTCAGTGGCAGGTGCCATCATCCCGAGACGTGAGCAGAGACGACAGCGACGAAGCGTACGTGGTCGACCTGTGCAACCAGGTCCTTGAGGAAGCAGCGCTCACGCAGCACAAGTTCGACTGGCTGCTTGGTGACCCTGGCACGAGTGGCCGAGAGGCCAAACTGCCAGTCGATGCCTTCTGGCCCGGCCACCATCTGGTGGTCGAGTACCGGGAAATCCAGCACGACCAGCCGGTTCCGCACTTCGACAAACCCGACAAACTCACCGTAAGCGGCGTGCATCGCGGCGAACAGCGAGCTATGTACGACGCCCGCCGCGACAGCCAGATTCCAGCGCGCGGACTGCGACTCGTGGTGATCCGGCCTGGGGACCTCGACGCCGACAGCCGAGGCCGGCTGCGGCGAAACCGGGATTCCGACCTGGAGGCCGTGCGCAAGCTCCTCGCCCGGACCAGCGACGAAGACCGCGTGACCGACGCGTTCCGACGGTGGCTGGTCTCCGAGGGGTGGACTCCGGTCACGCCCTCCGACCGCTGGACAGACATCGAAGCCGTGCGCGGTGAAGAACGTCTGATCTGTGAGGCAAAGGGCCGCACCAGCGAGAAAGGCGTCGACGCCGACATTGCCTACGGTCAGCTCCTGCGGCGAATGACAGACGAGACCACGACCAGCCGGTTCGCCCTGGTCGTGCCGACGTCCTCCGTGAAGGCAGCCGAGCGGGTCCCGCCCCATGTCCGCCGTATGCTGCGGATAGACGTGTACGAGGTGACGGACGAAAACCAGGTGCTACCCCGTCCGGCATAGTCGCCCCCATCCCAAGGGGTCGTGGTGCCCGGATCCGCGCGTGGACATCCTCGCTCCGGCTGCGCAGCTACCCCTTGGAATGAATCATCTAGTGTCCTGAGTCGTTGTTTCGCTGCGTAAGTCGGTGGTGGTTCGTCATGATGGGCGGATGGCGAGGACGGGACGGCCGAAGGCCGAGTTGGTGCTGACCGACGATGAGCGCGCGACGTTGACTCGGTGGGCCAGGCGCCGGACGTCTTCGCAGGCCCTGGCACTGCGGTGTCGAATCGTGCTGGAGTGCGCGAGCGGGGCGTCGAACAAGGACGTGGCTGCCCGGCTGGATGTGGAGGCGCATACCGTCAGCCGGTGGCGGGGTCGGTTCGTCCGTGACCGGCTGGAGGGGCTGACCGACGAGCCTCGCCCTGGTGCCCCGCGGAAGATCACCGATGAGCAGGTCGAAGAAGTGATCATCAAGACGCTGGAGACCACCCCGAAGAACGCCACGCACTGGTCGACGAGGTCGATGGCCGCCGAGGCGGGCCTGTCGCAGTCGGCCGTCTCCCGGATCT
>NZ_JARAVO010000093.1:0-32980 GCF_033792805.1 Streptomyces sp. PA03-1a | reverse complement strand
GCCCCTCGTGGGTCTCCCCACCGCGGCAGCCGGGTCACGTACACGGCGTTCGGGTCGGGCCGGGCGGGCTAGCCTCCTGGCCGCACCCCGCGGTTGAAGCGGAAGAGGTCGGCGGGGTCGAGGGCCGCCTTCAGGCGGGCGAGGCGTTCGGCGTCCGGCGCCGGGTGGCCGGAACCGAACTGGGCGGGGGTGGCCCCCGCCCCGTCGCCGTAGACGAAGGTCAGGCAGCGCCCGGCCGTCCGGTCGGCCACCTCGGCCAGGACGCGGCGCTGCACCGCCCGGACCGGCTCCATCTCCGGCGCTGCCGCCGAGATCACCCGCAGCAGGAACCGCCCGTCGCGGTGGCCGGTCGCGCCCGGTACGGCGGGCGGCCGGGACAGGGCGCCCCCGAGGTGGCGCAGGTCGACGACGGTGCCGGCGGCCGCCGCCAGGACCCGGCGCAGGGCGGCCGCGTCGACGTCGCGCAGCACGGCGTTGTCGGCGGCGTAGGCGTGCGGCCGCGGTGGGTCGCGGTGGATGGCGCCCGACTCGGTGTACGGCACGGGCCGCAGGTCGTCGGTCGTACGCGGCCCGGTCGCGCGCAGCGGCGCCACCAGGCGTTCGCCCTCCGCCGCCGGGCCGTTGAAGGCGATCCGCACCGAGGCGAGGTGCCGTCCCCCGGGCCCGGCCGGGACCAGGGCCACCGAGGACGTCAGCTCCTCGGGCACCTCCCGGGTCCAGCGCAGGTACGCCTCCAGCACCTCCTCCGTCGCCCCGGCCGGGAAGACCAACTGCCCGCCGTACAGCGCCGGCACGGGCAGCAGCCCGATCTCCATCCCCGTGACCACGGCGAGGCCGTGGCCGGAGCCGCGCAGCGCCCACGAGAGTTCCGGCTCGCTCCGGGCGGTGACGTGCCGGGCCCGGCCGTCCGCCGTGACGACGTCGAAGGCCCGTACGTGGTCGCAGGCCCAGCCGTACTGGCGCGCCGTCAGGCCCAGTCCGCCGCCGAGGGTGTAGCCGACCGCGCCCACGTCCGGCGAGGAACCGCTCGGCGGCGCCAGCCCGAAGGGCGCGGCCGCCGCGACGACGTCCGACCAGCGGGCACCCGCCCCGACGTACGCGGTGCCCGCAACCGGATCCACCCGGACCGCGCGCATGCGGCGGGTGCTGATCAGCACACCCCGGTCGGCGGCCACGGACAGGCCGTGCCCGGTGGCCTGGACGGCGACCGGCAGCGCGCGGGCCGCCGCGTGGACCACCGCCGCGCGGACGTCCTCGGCGGTCCGGGCGGCGACGATCAGGTCGGGGCGGTGGAGATAGGCGGTCTGGAAACCGGAGCGCTCGGCGTCGTACCCCGCGTCGTCCGGGGTGATCAGGGTGTCCTCGTGCGTGTTCGTCCACATGGGGACGACGCTAGGAGCGCTTGAGGACACATCCTGTCCCCAGGCTGTGGAAATCTCGGCGCATGACGACGGACCGCCCGACGATGCCCGCCCGGATGCTGCGGCTGCTCTCGCTGCTGCAGAGCCGCCGCACATGGTCCGGCGCCGAGCTCGCCGGCCGTCTCGGCGTGACCGGCCGCACCGTGCGCCGGGACGTCGACCGGCTGCGCGAACTGGGCTACCCCGTGCACGGCACCACGGGCACGGCCGGTGGCTACCGGCTGGCCTCCGGCCGCGACCTGCCGCCCCTGCTGCTGGACGACGACGAGGCGGTGGCGATCGCCGTCGGACTGCGCACGGCCGCCGCGGGCGGTGGTGTGGCGGGCATCGAGGAGACGTCGGTGCGTGCCCTGGCCAAGCTGGAGCAGGTGCTGCCCGCGCGGCTGCGGGCCCGGGTCGCCGCCGTCGGCGCGGCCTCCGTCCGCGTCCCGGTCGGGCAGCCGCTTCCGGAGGCCGATCCGGACGCACTGGCCGTCCTCGCCGCCGCGTGCCGCGACCACGAGGTGGTGACCTTCGACTACCGCGGCCGCGCCGCCGCCGCCCCGGAGCGGCGCCGTGCCGAGCCGCACAGCCTCGCCACCGCGTACGGGCGCTGGTACGTCATCGCCTACGACACCGACCGCGCGGGCTGGCGGGTGTTCCGGCTGGACCGGCTCACCGGCCCCGCCCCCGTCCACCGCCGCTTCACCCCGCGGGACCTGCCCGGCGGCCCGGGTGCCGACCCCGCCGCGTACCTCGCCGCGACGCTGACCGCCGCCCCCTACCGCTTCACGGCCGCGGCCACGGTCGGCGCGCCGGCCGCCGAGGTGCTGGCCCGCCTCCCGGCGCCGCTGCCCGGGCGGGTGACGCCGCTGGACGAGGGCCGCTGCCGGGTGACCTTTGGCGCGGACTCGCCGGACCTGATCACGCACGACCTCGTGGCGCTGGCCGGGCTCCCCGTCGTCCTCGACGAGGACACCCCGGCCGCGCTCCGCGCCCATCTGCGGGACGTCGGGCGCGCGCTCGCGGCGATGTGAGCGGTTGCCGGGGGAGCGGTTGCCGGGGGAGCGGGGAGCTACCCGGCGGCGGTCGTGGGCTGCTCCACGACGTTGCGGCCACCGAGCGGCGCCATCCTGCCCGGGTGCTCGGGCTGCTGGCCCGGCATGAGCCCGGTGCCGGACGCCGGGGCGGAGGTGTGCGCGGAGGCGTGCGCGGAGGTGTGGGCCGAGGCGTGCGCGGAGGTGTGGGCCGAGGCGTGCGCGGGGGCCGCATGGGTGGGAGCCGCGTGGGCGCCCCCGGACTGCTGCGCGGCACCCGGCGCGATCGCCATCGGGGCGGCGGAGGAGGGCACCGCCGCGGTGACCGCACGGCTCGCCTCGGTCTTCGGGTGCTCGTCCTTGTCGGGCGCGTGGCTCACCCCGAAACGGGTCCGCAGATGGTGCCCGGCCGCCTCGTCGAGGCTCACCGGTCGCTGCAGCCGCACCGCCAGCCGGCTCGCCTCACGGCCCAGCGCCGCGAGGTCCTCCCACCGCAGGTGCACGACGAGCGGCAGTTCCGCCTCGCCGTCGGGGAGCGCTTGAAGGCCCTGGAAGGGGACGTTGCTCTGAGCGTTCATCGGCCGGTCCTCACCATTGGCTGCAGTGCGGTACGGCAGGGGATACGCACCCCGGCACCGGAACGTTCAGCCGCGCCCCGCCGCGCCCGCCGCGCGGCGGGGATGATGGGACCGTGCGCACCCTCGGGATCGACCTGGCCGCGAGCCCCCGGACGACCGCGGTCGCGGTTGTCACCTGGCCCGGTGACGGTACGGCCGTCGTCTCCCCGCCGCTGCTGGGGTGCGCCGACGACGTGCTGGCCGACCTGCTGTGCGGACTGGAGCCGGGGGAACGCGCCGGGGTGGACTGCCCCTTCGGCTGGCCGATCCCGTTCGTCGAGGCCGTCGCCGCGCACGCGGCGGGCACGCCGTGGCCCGGGCGGGGCACCGACGCCTCCGCGTACCGGGCGACCCTGCGCCACCGCCGCACCGACGTCCTGACCCACGAGGAACTCGGCGGCCGGTGGCCGCTGTCCGTCGCCTTCGACCGGCTGGGCGCCACCGCCGCCCGCTGGGCCCACCTCGCCGACGAACTCGCCGCCCGCGACCGCCCGGTGGCCCGTGACGGCTCCGGTCGGATCGCCGAGGTGTACCCGGCGGCGTCCCGCAGACGATGGGGCCTGGGCCCCGAGCGCTCGACGGCCGAACTCCGCGCGGCCGCCCCCTGGCTGCGGTGCGGCCCGGCCGAACGCGCCGCGTACGACGGCAGCGAGCACGCCTTCGACGCGCTGGTCGCCGCCCTCGCCGCACGGGCCGTCCAGCGCGGACTCACCCGCGGTCCCGCCGGCCCGGAGCAGATCCACGCGGCCGCCGTCGAGGGCTGGATCCACCTCCCCGGTGAGGGCACGCTCCCGGCCCTGCCGTGAGCGCGGATGCGGGTGCGGGCGGCAGGGTGGACGCGGCGACGTGACCGTGGTGGCCGGGGTGCGTGGGCATCCCGCGCCGGGGCCGGGCCCCCTGGAGGCCCCTTGGGTACGAGTCAACGGCGCCGCCACGACTCGTACTTGGGCAACGGCTTTGCGCCGCGGGCCGCCGGAGGCGTGCTCGGGTGCCGCGCGGCGTCCCGAGCCGCCTGGCCCCGCCCGGGCGCCGCCCGCTCAGTGGAGGCGGATCGCGAGGGTGACGACCGCGCCGACCGGGCCCGTGGCGATCGTGAGGTGGTCGGTGACCAGGCGGGCGAGCCACAGGCCGCGCCCGCAGCGGGAGTCGAGGCCGGGCAGCAGCTCGGGGATGACGGCGGCGCTGAAGCCGGGGCCGGCGTCGGTGATCCGGCACTGCACCTCGCCGTCGGTCCGGCGCAGCATCAGGCGGCCGCGGCCGCCGCCATGGGTGATCGCGTTGGAGGCCACCTCGTTCACCGCGAGGACGAACTCGCCGCGGCGTGCCGCAGGAAGTCCCGCCCAGATCGCGAACTCCTCGGCCAGTACCCGCAGTCGGGGCAGCTCGCCCTCCGTGAAGTCGCGTTCCAGCCAGCAGCCCCCGGCGGCCGGATCGCCGGCGGAGGGTTCGTGCAGCTCCTCCAGCATCAGCCGCTCACCTCGATCAGTGTCAGCCCCGGCAGGGACGTCGCGCCCAGCGTGCGCAGCAGCGTCAGGTGGAAGGCGGAGCAGCGGACCTCCACCCGCACCCCCCGCTCCCCGGCGGCGGCCACCAGCGTCAGGAGTTCCGTCGCGCAGCCGACGCCGAGGAAGTGCAGGTCGCGCAGGGCCAGGACGAGCCGCCCGCCCTCCACGGTCCGCCGCAGCGCGTCCTCGACCACGCCGTGGAACCGATCCCGCGTGCTGAGGTCGGCCTCGCCGAGCAGCCGCAGCAGGCCCTCGGTGCGCGCCGCGTACAGCGCGCCGAGCCGGGTCAGCAGGTTGCGCGGGTGGGCCTGCGCCATCGCGTCGAGCACGTCCCCGGTGAACCACCGGCGGTCGTAGGCGCAGATCTCCGCGTACGGCCGTCCGGTGAAGAGGTGGTCGGCGTGGGTCTCGCGGTGCACCATCGCGTCGATGGGCGCGCCCATGTCGCGCACCCAGTGCATGTCGATGTACGCGCGCAGGCCCGCGTACCCCTCGCGGACCGCGCGGTCCGTCTCCTCGGCGAGCCGGCCCTGCTGCCGTACCGCCGTGAACGCGAGGTCCGGACGGATCAGCTCGCGCATGCTGCTCAGCACGAGCTGCCCGCGCCGGTGCGCCGACTCCACCCGTGCGTCGGCGTCCCCGGGCCGCCCGGCGTCGTCGGCCGGACCCAGGTGGGCGAGCACCTCCCGGTCCGGCACGCCGGGGGCGGCGAAGACCATGACCCGCTCGCCGGCCGCCAGCCCGAGCCGTGCGAACGCGGCCAGGACGTCCCAGCGTGTGTGGTCGCCGTCATAACTGACGAACGCGTGGTCGCCGGGCCGCATCCGCTGCACCGGCACGACCCGCACATCCGCGGCAGGCATCGGTCCTCACCCCCTGGTTTCCGAGCTGCCGAGGGTAGGAGCGCGCACCGCGGGACCGCCAGGCGGGACCGACTCTGGCCGGGATCGCGCGGGGAGCGATCGCGGGCACGCCGGAGCTGCCCGGAAGCGCCCGTCCGTCAACGCGATGTGACGGACGGGCGATCAACGCACCGGCCGCCCGGACGCCGGCCCGGCCGTTCTGCGTGACGTCACCCGGATGCGCCGTGAAGCCGGTGTTCGCGTCCCTGCCGTGGTCCAGTAGGGAGCGGAGGTCCCGCCCCGCAGCAGGGAGCGGCGGCCCGTGCCAAGCTGGGGTCCGTCGGGTCTGTGGCGTGCGTCACACATGGTGGTCCCGCTTCCCGCCGGCCGGACAGCATCGGCCGGGGACGCCACGGGCGGCGTACGTGCCCCGGCCCGACCGCCGGGCGAGGGCCGGTGCACGGCATGGGGACCGTCGGATCGGCCGTGGGAAGGAGGTGGCGGCGACGCCCCGCCGGGCCCGGCACGACTGTGAGAGCGGCCACGTACGCCCCTTTCGGCGGGCTGTGGGGATTAAGCGCGGGTAAACTCCCTGTTCGCCATTTGTGACGCCGGGTGAGGGGCCCCAGGCCACGGGCCGTCCGGTCCGGACGGCCGCGGTACGGGGACGCCGGGCGTGCGCCAGTCGCGGGGACGGTCCCGCGCGCCGGGACACCGTGGTCCCCGGCCGGCCGGTCGAGGGGCACCGGCGCCGCAGTGGTCCTGAGTTCTTGGAGGGTTTGACATGCGTCTGTCTCTGGCCGTGAGCGACCGGAACAAGGTGCCCGGCGCGTCCGCGGCGGCGCCACCGACCCCCGGCTCGGCCGAGCCGGGGAGCACCGTATGACCCTCGTCGAATCGCCCATCCCGCTCCTCGAGGACCCCGCGCCCGCCGGTGTCGCCGGCACCTCCGGCGTCCTGTGCCCCGCACGGGCGGTCTTCCGGGCCGGCGACGCAGCCCCCGGGCGCACCCTGCTCGGGGTCCTGGCCGCCACCGCCCGGGCGCACCCCACCGCACCCGCCGTCGACGACGGCACCACGACGCTGAGCTACCGGGCCCTGGCCGCCGCGACCGAGCGCCTGCGCCGCCGCCTGGCGGAGGCCGGCATCGGCGCCGGCGACCGGGTGGGCGTACGGGTGCCCTCGGGCACCGCCGACCTGTACGTGGCGGTCCTCGCCGTGCTCTCCGCGGGCGCCGCCTATGTGCCGGTCGATGCCGAGGACCCCGAGGAACGCGCCCGGCTGGTCTTCTCCGAGGCGGAGGTGTGCGCCGTCATCGGCGAGCACCTCACGGTCACCCCGTGCGCCGAGCCCCGCGGCACCGTCGGCCGCCGTCCCGGGCCGGACGACGACGCGTGGATCATCTTCACCTCCGGTTCCACCGGCAAGCCCAAGGGCGTCGCCGTCACCCACCGTTCGGCCGCCGCGTTCGTGGACGCCGAGGCCCGGCTCTTCCTCGCCGAGGAGCCGCTGGGACCCGGCGACCGGGTGCTGGCCGGGCTCTCGGTGGCCTTCGACGCCTCCTGCGAGGAGATGTGGCTGGCGTGGCGGCACGGCGCCTGCCTGGTGCCCGCGCCGCGCTCCCTCGTCCGCACCGGGCTGGACCTCGGCCCCTGGCTCGTCGAGCAGGGGATCACGGTCGTCTCCACCGTGCCCACCCTGGCCGCGCTGTGGCCCGTCGAGGCGCTGGACGACGTCCGCCTGCTGATCTTCGGTGGCGAGGCCTGCCCGCCGGAACTGGCCGAACGGATGGCCGTCGAGGGGCGTGAGGTGTGGAACACCTACGGCCCCACCGAGGCCACCGTCGTCGCCTGCGCCGCCCAGCTCACCGGCGAGGGCCCGGTCCGCATCGGACTGCCCCTGGACGGCTGGGAGCTGGCCGTCGTGGATGCCCACGGCGAACCGCTGCCCATGGGCGCGACCGGCGAGCTGGTCATCGGCGGGGTCGGCCTCGCCCGCTACCTGGACCCCGCCAAGGACACCGAGAAGTACGCGCCGCTGCCCGCCCTCGGCTGGGACCGCGCCTACCGCAGCGGCGACCTGGTCCGCGCGGACGCGGAGGGCCTGGTCTTCGTCGGCCGCGCCGACGAGCAGGTCAAGCTCGGCGGGCGCCGCATCGAACTGGGCGAGATCGACGCCGCGCTGCAGGCGCTGCCCGCCGTCGCCGGCGCGGCCGCCGCCGTCCGCACCACCAAGGGCGGCAACCAGATCCTGGTCGGCTACGTCGCGGTGACCGGTGACTTCGACCAGGCCGACGCGCTCGCCCGGCTCCGCGAGGCGCTGCCGGCCGCCCTCGTCCCGCTGCTCGCCGTCGTGGACACCCTGCCCACCCGGACCTCGGGCAAGGTCGACCGGGACGCGCTGCCCTGGCCGCTGCCCGGGCTCGACGCGCCCGCCGCGGAACTGGGCGGCACCGAGGGCCTGCTCGCCGGCCTGTGGGGCGAGCTCCTCGGCGCGCCGGTGACCGGGCCGGACGCCGACTTCTTCGCGCTCGGCGGCGGCAGCCTGACCGCCGCCCGCCTCGTCTCGCAGCTGCGCACCCGCTACCCCGCGGCCGCGGTCGGCGACGTCTACCAGCACCCCACCCTCGGGGCGCTCGCCGCGCGCCTGGACGAGGCCGACGCCCGCCGGGCCGCCGCGCGCCCCGTACGGCCGGTGCCCAGGCGCGCCGCGGCGGTCCAGCTGGCGCTGATGCTCCCGCTGTTCGTCCTGGCCGGACTGCGCTGGGGCGTCGTGGCGGCCGCGATCGGCAACGCGCTGCGCCTCCTCGGCCCGTTCCCGTGGGTCCCGGCCGTCTCCTGGTGGTGGGTGCTGGCCGGCTGGGCGCTGCTCATCAGCCCCGCCGGACGGGTCGCCGTCTCCGCGGGCGGCGCCCGGCTGCTGCTGCGCGGGGTGCGCCCGGGCACCTACCCGCGCGGCGGGGCGGTGCACCTGCGTCTGTGGGCCGCCGAACGCCTCGCGCAGGTCAGCGGCGCCGGCAACCTCACCGGTGCCTGGCTGAGCCACTACGCCCGCGCGCTGGGCGCCAAGGTCGGCGACGGCGCCGACCTGCACTCCCCGCCGCCGGTCACCGGCATGCTCAAGCTCGGCAAGGGCAGCGCCGTGGAGCCCGAGGTCGACCTGTCCGGGCACTGGCTCGACCGCGACCTGCTGCACATCGGCAAGATCCGCGTCGGCGCGGGCGCCACGGTCGGCTCCCGCAGCACCCTGCTGCCCGGCGCCCGGATCGGCAAGCGCGCCGAGATCGCCCCCGGTTCCGCGGTCGTGGGCGCCGTCCGGGCCGGACAGCGCTGGGGCGGTGTGCCCGCCGTCCGCACCGGCAAGGCCCCGCACCGCAGCTCCGACTCCCGCCCGCCGCGACGGCTGCGCTGGTCGGCGGCGTACGAGGCGACCGCCTTCGCCCTGGACCTGCTGCCCGCGGTGTCGGCGCTGCCCGCCCTGCTGGTGCTGGCCCGGTTCCTGCGCGGCGCCGGCGCCGCGCCGCTGCCCGCCGCGGTCGCGGCCGTGCCCCTGGCCACGCTCGCCTGGCTGCTGACGTACGCGCTGCTGGTGCTGGCCGGGGTGCGGCTGCTGGGCGTCGGGCTGCGCGAGGGCCACCACCCCGTGCACGGCCGTGTCGCCTGGCAGGCGTGGACGACGGCCCGGCTCATGGACCGGGCCCGCGCGCACCTGTTCCCGCTCTACGCCAGCCTGCTGACGCCGGTGTGGCTGCGGGCGCTCGGCATGAAGGTCGGCCGCCACGTCGAGGCGTCCACCGTGCTGGCGCTGCCGACGATGACCACCGTCGGCGACGGGGCCTTCCTCGCCGACGACACCATGGTGGGCAGTTACGAGCTCGGCGGCGGCCTGATGCGCATCGCGGAGGCCCGGATCGGCAAGAAGGCCTTCCTCGGGAACTCCGGCATGACCGCCCCCGGCCGCTCGGTGCCGAAGAACGGCCTGGTCGGCGTGCTCTCGGCGACGCCCAAGGGGGCCAAGGCGGGCAGTTCCTACCTGGGCATGCCGCCGATGCGGCTGCCGCGCGTCCCCGAGACGGGCGACCGCAGCCGCACCTTCGCGCCGCCCCGGCGGCTCGTGCTGGCCCGCGCGGCCGTCGAGCTGTGCCGGGTCGTCCCCGTGATGTGCGCGGTCGCGCTGGTGGTGCTGGTGCTCGCCGGGTACGCGGCGGTGGCCGACCGGTACGGGGCGCCCGTGGCGCTCGCCGCCGGCGGTGCGCTGCTCGCGGGCGCCGGTGCGGTCGCCTGCGCGGTGGCCGTGGTGATGAAGTGGCTGCTGGTCGGACGGGTGCGGACGGGCGAACGGCCGCTGTGGAGCTCGTTCGTGTGGCGCAACGAACTGGCCGACACCTTCGTCGAGGTGCTGGCCGTGCCGTGGCTCGTCGGCGCGGTCGGCGGCACCCCGCTGATGAACCTGTGGCTGAGGTGCCTGGGGGCGCGGATCGGACGCGGCGTATGGTGCGAGACGTACTGGCTGCCGGAGGCGGACCTGGTCCGGGTCGGGGACGGCGCGACCGTCGGCCGCGGCTGCGTGGTACAGACACACTTGTTCCACGATCGGATCCTGCGGATGGACGAGGTCGTACTCGGGGAGGGCGCGAGCCTCGGCCCGCACGGCATCGTGCTGCCCGGGGCCACGGTCGGGGCCCGGAGCGCGATCGGTCCCGCCTCGCTCGTCATGCGGGGCGAGAGCGTGCCCGAGGGCACCCGCTGGCTCGGCAACCCGATCTCCGCCTGGCACACAGAGGGGGCCCGCACAGGGTGAGCAACGGCAAGCGCGTGCGTGGCGGGGCCGCCGTCCCCGCCACGCCCGGGGCGGAGGTGTCCGCGGACACCTACTTCCCCGAGCACGGCAACGGCGGCTACCGGGTCACCCACTACGACCTGGAACTGGAGTACCGCCCGGCGGCCAACCGCCTCTCGGGCCGGGCCCGGATCTCCGCGCTGGCGGACCGGGCCCTTTCCGCGTTCAGCCTCGACCTCGGAGCCTTCCGTCTGGACCGGGTCCTCGTCGACGGGCGCCCCGCCCGCTACACGCACCGCGCGGGGAAGCTCCGCATCAAGCCCGCGAAGGCGCTGCCCGAGGGCCCGTTCGCGGTCGAGGTCCGCTACGTCGGCAACCCGAGGCCCGTCCGCTCCCGCGACTGGGGGGAGCTGGGCTGGGAGCAGCTGGAGGACGGCGCGCTCGTCGCCAGCCAGCCGATCGGCGCGCCCTCCTGGTTCCCCTGCAACGACCACCTCGGCGACCGGGCGGGTTACCGGATCACGGTGACCGCGCCCTCGCCGTACACGGTCGTCGCCAACGGCAGCCTGGAGTCGTACCGGGTCGGCGCCTCCACGACGACCTGGGTGTACGACCAGCCGCGGCCGATGCCGCCGTACCTGGCGACCGTGCAGATCGGCCTGTACGAGCTCATCGACCACCTCGGCGGTGCCGTACCCCAGCCGGCCGCCGTCCCGCCGCGCCTGACCGCCGACTTCGACCACGACTTCGGGCGCCAGCCGCGGATGATGGAGGTGTTCAGCGAGCTCTTCGGGCCCTACCCCTTCGGCGAGTACGCGGTCGTCGTGACCGACGAGGAGCTGGAGGTCCCGGTCGAGGCGCACGGGCTGTCCGTCTTCGGCAGCAACCACCTGGACGGCCGCCGCGGCTCCGAACGCCTCGTCGCCCACGAGCTCGCCCACCAGTGGTTCGGCAACAGCCTCGCCCTCGCCGACTGGCGGCACATCTGGCTCAACGAGGGCTTCGCCGCGTACGCCGAATGGCTGTGGGCCGAGTCCTGCGGCGAGGCGCCCGCCGCCCGCAACGCGGCCCGCGCCCACGCCAGGCTCGCCGCCCAGCCCCAGGACCTGCGGCTGGCCCACCCCGGTGCCCGGAACATGTTCGATGACCGGGTGTACAAGCGCGGCGCCCTCACCCTGCACGCGCTGCGCACGGTCATGGGGGACCCGGCGTTCTTCCGGCTGCTGCGGGCCTGGGCCGCCGCCCACCGCCATGGCACCGTGACCACCGGGCAGTTCACCGCCCTGGCCCAGGAGCACACCGACCGGCCGCTGGAGGCGCTGGTCTTCCACCCGTGGCTGCACGGGACGCGGCTGCCACGCCTGCCGAGCGGGGGAGCATGAGTGGCGCGCACACGGACGGGGGCGGGATCGTCGTCCACCGGCGGCCGGGCTGCCCGTTCTGCAGGAAACTGCGGGCGCAACTGCTGTTCACGCGGTTGCGCCACACCACGGTCGACATCTGGCGCGATCCGGACGCCGCCGCCTTCGTGCGCTCCGTGGCGGACGGGAACGAGACCGTGCCGACCGTCACCGTGGCGGGGCGGCCCCTGGTCAACCCCTCGCTGCGGCAGCTCAAGGAGGCGGTCAGGGCGTACGCCCCGCACCTTCAGGCGAACCGCGACACGTAGCGGCGCTGCCAGGGCGTCTCCACCGCGCGCCGGGTGTAGTGCTCCCGGACGTAGGCGACGGCCTCACCGGACGGCACCCCGTCCAGCACCGCCAGGCACGCCAGGGCCGTCCCCGTACGGCCGAGCCCGCCACCGCAGGCGACCTCCACCCGCTCGTCCGCAGCACGCTGCCACGCCGCGCGCAGCGCCTGGGCGGCGTCCGCACGGTCCGCGGGCAGCCGGAAGTCCGGCCAGCGCACCCAGCGGCTCTCCCAGGCCACCGCCGGGGGTTCGTGGCCCAGCAGGTACAGCCCGAACACGGGGACGGGACCGGCCGGCAGCGGGTGCCGCAGCCCCCGTCCACGCACCAGCCGCCCCGACGGCAGCCGCAGTACCCCCGGGGCGCCCGGCTCCCAGCCGGCGGCGGGCTCAGCGCCCATGGCCGCCGCACGCCGCCGGGTAGAGCACGGCGCCGGCCAGCTCGCCGCCGTCCGCGGCGTCCGCCGCCAGGCCGGACAGGCGCAGGCACGCCTCAGCGGTGGCGTCCACGGGAGGGCACTCGACGCCCACGGCGCCGACCGCGGTCACCGAGCCGTCGTGGTGGAGTTCGCCGCCGGAGGACGGCGCGGGCAGCCCGCCCTGCAGGATGCCGAGGGCGACGATCTCGCCCGACGCGCCCGACGCGCCCGAGGCCTCACGGATGTCGAAGCGCCAATGGGCGTCGCTCGCTTTGAGGAGGTATTTCCCGGACCTCCCGCATTCCGCCAGGGAATCCCGGCGGGCGCGGACGAGTTCGGCTATCGCGCAGCACAACGGGGCGTCATGTCCGGCCGGCGTGCGGAAGCGGCTGAAATCGGCGAGCGGCGCGGACCGCATCGCGCCGTCGAGGAGGACGACCGCCGACTCCCGTGCGTGCGGATGGCCCTGCTCGGCGATGTCCAGCAGAAAGGGGGCCGCGACCACGGCGCCGGGGAGCACCTCGCCGGTGCGTCCGCGCAGCAGGGAACTGCTGGTCAGGGCCGCCACGGCGGAGGCGACCCCCTCGAGGTCGCGGGCCGCGGCCAGTGCCCTCAGCCCGGCCGCGGGGTCGGGCCGTTCGGCCCGCGCCCCGTCCCGGGCGTCGGCGGTCCGAGGGCGCGGCCGCGGCGTGGGAATGGCATTCCAATTGACGGCGTCGATCTCGGTGAGCAGCATCCGCACATGATTCCACCCGCTCCGGAATTTCGGGGTTCCGCATGCGGGACAAGCGTTCGAGCGGCTATGCTCCGCCGCCTCAAGCGGTATGACGCAGATACAGCGCGCCACAACTGTGGCAGAAGGGCTGCGCCGCCGGCGTTCCCCATACGTCCTCCGCCTGCACGGCCGCGGCGGGGGAGAGCTCCCGCCCGCACAGCCCCGTCGCGGCGCCGTCCTCCACCATGTGCCACGCCCTCAGCGGGCTTCCGTCGGCCGGGCCGCCGTCCTCGGTGTCGTACTCGGCGCGCATCTCGTACACGGGCATCGTGGTGCCTCCGGGTCGGTCATGCCCTTCTTGGTGCCGGTAGTCCAGTATGTCCGGGCTCCGCCCGCGCGGCGATCGCAGCCCCGCGCGGGGCGGGACGTACCGCAGCCGGCGGGCCCGGGGCTCGGCCCGTCGTACGACCGGCGCGGGCGGGAGGGCGTGCGCGGACCGGCGCGGCGGCGTCCCGGCGGCCCCGGCCGTCGCCGGCGTCACTGTGGGCCCCGCCGGGCCCGCCGGTGCCCCGGGCGCCGATTGACAGGCCGGGACCGGCGTCCGGAAGCGTCATGCCGAGCCACCGTCAGCCGCCCGCACCGCAGCCGCCACTGCCCGGAGTGCCGCCCGAGCGGCTGTGCGGGGAACTGCTCGGCGCGAGCGACGCCGCCGCGGACGCGGGGGACCTCGCGACCGCGGCGGTCCACGCACGTACCGCCGCGATGGTGGCGGCCTCGGCGGGGCTGCCGGCGCTGTTGCGCGCCGCGCAGTGGCAGCAGGGCCGGCTGGCGCTGCTCGCCGGTGACCGGGAGGCCGCGGACGGCTGGTTCCGGCAGGCCGGCCCTTCCGGCGCCGCCGCTCCCGCCGGCCCTTCCGCTCCCGCCGGCCCTTCCGCTCCCGCCGGCCCGGTCCCGTCCGGTGGCGACGCCGGCGGCGCCCGGCTGTGGGCCCGCTTCCGCCGCGGCCCGCGCGCACCGGAACAGCCACCGGACCGTCCCGCCGCGCCGCTGCTGGCGGTGGGCCTGCTCGGCTCGCTCAGCGTCAGCGTCGACGGTTGTTCCGGCCGAGGGCTGGCACGGCCACCGCACCCGTTCCCTGCTCGCCTTCCTGCTCACCCACCGAGACCCCTGGCCGCACCGGGAGACGCTCATGGACGCCTTCTGGCCGGACTCGGCCCCCGGGGCGGCGCGCAACAGCCTCGGCGTCGCGATGCACCAACTGCGCCAGACGCTGGGTACCGCGACCGGCGAACCCGTGGTCGTCTTCCGCTGCGGTGCCTACCGGCTGGGTCCCGGGCTCGGCCTCTGGCTGGACTGCGACGAGTTCGACCTGCTGCTGCGCACCGCCCGGGAGGCGGAGGACCGGGGCGACCGCACCGGCGCGGCCGAGGAGTACGAGCGGGCGCTCGCCCTCTACCGGGGCGAGTTCCTCGCCGAGTCGCCGTACGAGGAGTGGACCGTCCTGCACCGGGAGCGGCTGCGGCTGGCCCACCTCGACGCCCTCGCCCGGCTGAGCGAACTGCACTTCACCGCGGGCCGCTACGCCCCGTGCGCCGAACTCTGCCGCCGCCTGGTCGCGTTGGACCCGTGCCGGGAGACCGCGCACCGGCGGCTGATGCGCTGCCTGAGCCGGATCGGCCAACCGCATCTGGCCATCCTCCAGTTCCGGGCCTGCGTGCGGACGCTGCGCGAGGAACTCGGCGTGCCGCCGCAGCGCGAGACCGTCGAGCTCCACCAACGGCTGCGCGACGACCTGCCGGTGTGAGCGGCGCGCCCGCGCTTATCGCGTCGCGGCCGCCGGGTTAAGCGACGGCACGGCGGCCGGTTAAGCGCGGTGCGGAAGAACGGACGCCGAGCGCGGCAGCGACCCGCCGCCGCGCCGGCGCCCACCTCGCAGGGGAGAGAACATGCCCGCACAGCCCGACCTGAACAACCCCGTCCTCGGCATCGACACCCGCGACATCCTGGTGACGGACAACGACGCCGTCCCCTCCGGCCTGGTCCTCACCGCGTCCCTGCCGATCACCGTCAGCGTGACCTTCGAGGTCGGTGGCCTCACGCTGCCGTTGCTCCACGACACGCCCTTCAGGGTGACCTACGCCTTCGCCTCGCTCTCCGGCACCAGCGACGTCACGCGCTTGGTGGACGGGCGCCTGGTCACACGTCCGGCGCCCGCGAAGACGGTGTACAGCGGCGCCGACACCGACGTCGTCCTCCCGGCCGGAACGCTGCGGCCCGGGCTCTACCAGGTCTCGGCGATGGTCCAGTTCCCCGGTGCCCGGGGCATGGGCGCCTTCACCACGCTGCCGGTGATCGAGGTCGTCGAGGGGCCGCGAACGAGGACGAGCTGACCCGGATCGACGGCGTCGGTGCGACCACCGCGCGCCTGCTGGCCGCCGCCGGGATCCGTACGTACGCCGAGCTGTCGGCCGCGTCCACGGACGAGGTGATCGCCGCGGTGCGCGACCTGCGCGTGGTCTCCGCGGTCCGGGTCGAGCAGTGGCGCAAGGACGCCGCGGAGCTGGCCTCGGCGGTCCCGCCGCCGGGGCCGGCGCCGGAGGCGGAGCCGGCGGACGCCGGGTACGAGAGCTTCGTGCTGCGGGTGCGGCTGGACCGGGGGCGGATCCGGGCGACGGAGATCCGCAGGGTGCGCACCGGGGAGACCCGGCACTGGCCGGAGTGGGACGCCGGAGCGCTGCTCGCCTGCGTCCTGGGCCGCCCGGCCGGTCCAGGTCCAGGTCCCGGTCCCGGTACTGGTTCCGTTCCCGATCCCGTCCCCGGACCCGGACGGGCGACCGGGACCGGGGCCGGAACCGCGACCGGGGGCGACGGCGATCCCCGTGCCGGAGTCGCCCCGCCGGTCACGCTGCTGGCCGAGCCGCTGCTGGCGGTCGCGGGCGGCGCCGTACGGCCGGGGGTGCCGTTCACGCTGGACGTCACGCTGGCCCTGCCCCCGGCCAGCGGTCCCGGGGCGTGCTTCGCGTACTACGCGGCCGTCACCGCGAGCCCGGGCGGCGCGGGCCGTCGCGTGCTGGCGGACGACCGGGGCGTGCTGCGGGCCGGCGATCCGGTCGTACGGCTGTCGCTGCCCGGCCTGCCGCCGGGCACCCACCGTCTGGGGATCGCGGTGAGCCTGCGCGAACCCGGCGGGCACCGTCCCAGCGCGCTGGCGGCCACGGTGGACGGGCTCGTGCTCACCGTGTGACGTGCCACCGCGTCACGCGGCCGAGTCCGTGTCCTCGTCCCACTCGACACCGATCTCCCGCAGCCAGCGCCGGTCCTCCGGGCCCGGAGGACCGGGCAGCCCGGCCAACGGCTGCGGGGGGCCGGTGAGTTCGGTGCCGGTGAGCGACACCCCGCCCTTGCCGCCCGCGTGCGCGACGCTCTCGTCACCGCGTTCGAGGATTAGGGCTTCGTAGTGGGGCGGCCACCGCAGCAGGATCCGCCGCCGGCAGACCGGGCAGTACCACTCCTCGGCGCCGGAGCTCCTCGTCTCCGCCAGCCGCATCTCGTGGGTCTCGCTCATGCTCGTCTCCGTCCGCGCGAAGGGCACAGGGGAGGGCGGCGAACCGCCCCGCGTACCGGGTTGATGCCCGATCCGCCCCGATCAACCCCGGTTGTACGGGCGCCTCGTGTGACCGGCGGACGACGGGCCGTCACCGATTTCGTCACCCTTCGTGACCGGAGAAGTTCCCACCGCATGAATCGAGTCCGAAATTAGGGGATTTCACCCTATGTATTGACTGCGGGGAGTAATGGAACTTAAGGTTCATGTCAGGGGATGCTCCTATGAGCCGCATCCCGTCCGACATTTCACGTCTGTGATGGTGCGTCCGCACCTGAGACCCGGACGCACCCCCCGTCGCACCCGTGCCACGCGCACCGGCCGGTGCGACCCGCGCCCGGTCCCCCACGGCCGGCGCCTACGTTCCGCATCTCGAAGGGAACGACCATGCGCGTCACGAGCACGACCATCCGCCGGGTCGCCGCAGCGGCACTCGCGGCCCCGATCCTCGCCCTCGTCGGAGCCGGCGCGGCCGGCGCCGCGCCGCAACAGGCTGCCCCCGCCTCGCACCAGTCCGTCGTCACCCACGGGGACGGCTGCCGGGGCTACGGCGACTGGGGTTACGGATGGCGTTACGGCCATCACTTCGACGACGACTGTGGCTACGGCCACGGCTACGGCGGTTATGGAGGCTACGGAGGCTACGGCTACGGAGGTTACGGCTACGACAACGGCGTCGTCGTGGTGGTGCTGTAACCGTCAGTGAATCCGCACCCGCCCGGCGCCCGTCACGGCCACACCAGGCAGTAGAGCTGGTGCCCGCTCTCGTGACAGCGCTGGGCGAAGTCCTGCCACTCGTGCAGCATCGTGTAGATCACGAACGCGTCCCGCGGCCCGCGGCGGTCGGGGACGGTGGACCAGATGAAGGCGGCGGCGCCGAGGGCCTCCTCATCGGCCTTGCGCAACGGCTCGACGACGGAGTGGGGCAGCTTGACGACGGCGTAGTCGGGGTGGAGCACGACGAGTTCCAGCGGCGGGACCTTGGCCGGGGGTATGCCCTCGATGCCGGTCAGCACCATGGCGGCCATGGTCTCCGGCTTGACCTTGGTGTACATCCCCTGGCCCAGCTCGTCGCCGCCGAGTTCCTCGGGTCGCATCGAGATGGGGACCCGCGCGGCGGTTGCACCATCGGGTGCGCCGAAGTACTTGTAGGTCACCCCCACTCGGCCACCCCTGCTCCCGCTTTTCTCAACGGCCCTGTCGCGCTCTTTCGGCGGCCGGCGGCGCCGACCGGTGGGGCGGGCGTGCTCCGCGTCGGGGTCGTCCGCCCCGCCGCCCACGTCACCGCGTTCGCCACCGCGCTGCATTCCACTACCCGACCATCCGCAGACCCAACCACGCAACCCGATCATCGTCTCAGATGCACGGTCGATACCTCGTCGCGCAACGCCCGGCATTTGAGAGCATGTGCTTGTGAGCTATCCGTACGCCTACGAAGCGCCAGTTTCTCAGACCTTGTTCGATCGAGCAGCCGCCGTGACCCCTGGTGGGGTGAACAGCCCGGTACGTGCCTTTCGTGCCGTGGGCGGTACGCCCCGGTTCATGGTGTCCGGAACGGGTCCTTACCTGAAGGACGCGGATGGTCGCGAATACGTCGACCTCGTCTGCTCGTGGGGGCCGATGATCCTCGGCCACGCCCACCCCGAGGTGATCGCCGCCGTGCAGGCGGCGGTTGCGCGGGGTACGTCCTTCGGCACGCCCGGTGAGGGCGAGGTGGAACTGGCCGAGGAGATCGTGGCGCGTGTCGCGCCGGTGGAGCAGGTGCGGCTGGTCTCCTCCGGCACCGAGGCCACGATGTCGGCGATCCGGCTGGCACGCGGGTTCACGGGCCGGGCCAAGGTGATCAAGTTCGCGGGATGTTACCACGGTCATGTGGACGCCCTGCTGGCCGCCGCGGGTTCCGGGGTTGCCACTTTCGGGTTGCCCGACACCCCCGGGGTGACGGGCGCGCAGGCCGGGGACACGATCGTGCTCCCCTACAACGACCTGGGGGCCGTACGGGCCGCGTTCGCCGCCCACCCCGGTGAGATCGCCTGCGTGATCACCGAGGCGTCGCCCGGCAACATGGGCGTCGTGCCCCCGGCCGAGGGCTTCAACCAGGGCCTGGCGGACCTCTGCCGTGAGAACGGCGCGCTGTACGTCTCCGACGAGGTCATGACCGGCTTCCGTGTGTCGAGGTCCGGCTGGTACGGCATCGACGGCGTCCGTCCCGACCTGATGACCTTCGGCAAGGTGATGGGCGGCGGCTTCCCCGCCGCGGCCTTCGGCGGCCGTGCCGACGTGATGGCGCACCTCGCGCCCGCGGGCCCGGTCTACCAGGCGGGCACGCTTTCCGGTAACCCGGTGGCCACCGCCGCGGGCCTGGCCCAGCTGCGGTTGCTGGACGACGCGGTGTACGAGGTGGTGGACTCCGTCGCCGCCGAGGTGTCGGGCCTGGTGACCGCCGCGCTCTCCAAGGAGGGTGTGACGCACACCCTGCAGACCGCGGGCAACATGTTCTCGGTGTTCTTCACCGGTGACCGGGTGACGAACTACGACGAGGCCAGGCAGCAGGAGGCGTTCCGCTTCACGGCCTTCTTCCACGCGATGCTCGCCCAGGGCGTGTACCTGCCGCCCTCGGCCTTCGAGTCCTGGTTCGTGTCGTCGGCGCACGACGGCGCCGCCATCGAGCGGATCGCGGCCGCCCTGCCGGCCGCCGCCCGCGCCGCAGCGGAGGCCACCGCATGAGCGAGATCACAGTCGTCCACCTGATGCGGCACGGCGAGGTGGAGAACCCCACCGGCGTGCTCTACGGGCGCCTGCCCGGCTACCACCTGTCCGACCTGGGCCGGAAGATGGCCGACCGGGTCGCCGAGCACCTCGCGGGCCGTGACATCACCCACGTCGTCGCGTCCCCCCTGGAGCGCGCCCAGGAGACCGCGGCGCCGATCGGCGCCGTCCTCGGTCTGGACGTCGCGAGCGACGGGCGGCTGATCGAGGCGGACAACGTCTTCCAGGGCAAGACCTTCGGCGTCGGCGACGGCGCGCTCAAGCGCCCCGCCAACTGGAAGCACCTGGTCAACCCGTTCCGGCCGAGCTGGGGCGAGCCGTACGCGGACCAGGTCGTCCGCATGACGGCCGCGCTGGAGGCGGCCCGGGACGCGGCCCGCGGCCACGAGGCGGTGTGCGTCAGCCACCAGCTGCCGATCTGGATCGTGCGCAGCGCCGTGGAGCAGCGGCGCCTGTGGCACGACCCGCGCAAGCGGCAGTGCACCCTGGCGAGCCTGACGTCCTTCACGTTCGAGGACGACCGGATCGTCTCCGTCGGCTACACCGAGCCCGCCCGCGACCTGGTCCCGGCGCATCTGCTGGCCGGGGCGAAGCCGGTCAAGGGCGGCAGCAAGGGCTTCGGCGCCTGACGACCGCCTCCCGCCGGTTCCGGAGGGCACCGGTCACGCGGACCGGCGCCCTCCGGTACACCCCGTGACGGCCGCCGCCGCGTGGCCCGATACGGTGCCCCGCCCGGCGAATTCGTGCACCCCGCGAAGGAACCTGCCGTACACGTACGGCATCTAGGGCGGTGAGCAGGGGCGACGCACGGGGATTGGGGCGCGGAATGCGGGAGATCAGCCGACGAGGGGTACTGGGCCTGGCGGCCGGAGCGGCCGCCGCCGGGCTGGCGGGCTGCGCCGGGGAGGGCCCCGGCGGCCGGCGCGTCGGCGAGGGGCCGTCGGCGTCGCCCACCCCGTCCGCCGGCGGCCCGCAGGGGCGGCCCTCCCCGTCCCCGTCGGTGCGGACGATCGGCGACGGCTCGACGGCCGACACCGGGCCGCAGCCCCATCAGCCCGCCGTGGAGCGCCTGGAACCCGGGCAGACGCCACCGCAGTTCGTGATCTTCTCCTGGGACGGGGCGGGCGAGCTGGACAACGGGCTCTTCGAACGGTTCCGCAAGCTCGCAGGCGAGCACGGGGCGGCGATGACCTTCTTCCTCTCCGGCGTCTACCTGCTCCCCGAGTCGAAGAAGAGGCTCTACAAGCCGCCGCGCAATCCCGTCGGCGCCTCCGACATCGGCTACCTCACCGACGCCCACGTCCGCGCCACCCTCGAGCAGTTGCGGCTGGCCTGGCTCGAGGGCCATGAGATCGGCACGCACTTCAACGGCCACTTCTGCGCGGGAGCGGGCTCGGTGGGCCGCTGGAGCCCGGCCGACTGGCGCAGCGAGATCGAACAGGCCGTCGGCTTCGTGGAGAACTGGCGCACCCACACCGGTTTCACCGACCTGCCCCCGCTGCCCTTCGACTACCGCAAGGAGCTGATCGGCGGCCGTACGCCCTGCCTGCTGGGCCAGCGCTCGCTGCTGCCCACCGCCGCCCGCCTGGGCTGGCGGTACGACGCCAGCGGGCCGGGCGGCCTGCAGGTGTGGCCGGGCAAGAGCCACGGGCTGTGGGACCTGCCGCTGCAGGCGGTGCCCTTCCCCGGCCGCTCCTTCGAGGTGCTGTCGATGGACTACAACATGCTGGCCAACCAGTCGGTGAACTCCACGCGCGGCAACCCCGCTCACTACCCGGCCTGGCGACGGCAGGCCCGCGACGCCTACCTCGGGGGCTTCCGCCGGGCGTACGAGACCAACCGCGCGCCGCTGTTCATCGGCAACCACTTCGAACAGTGGAACGGCGGGATATACATGGACGCCGTCGAGGACGCGCTGCGGCGGATGGCCGACCACGGGGATGTGCGCCTGGTGTCGTTCCGCCAGTTCGTGGACTGGCTGGACGCGCAGGACCCGGCGGTGCTGGCGAAACTGCGCACCCTCGGCCCGGGGCAGCGCCCCGCGGGCGGCTGGCGCCGGTTCCTCGCGCAGGAACGTTCCTCCGTGTCCCCCTCCACCACGCCGTCCACCACGCCCTCCTCCTCTTCCTCCCCCTCCTAGACGGTTCCACCCGTTTCGTCCTGGGGGCGGCGGGCAGGCGAGCCGGTGAACGGGAACGTCCCCGGAGGACCGAGCCGAGGAGGTCGGAGGCCATGCGCGCGTCCCTGCAGGGGAGGAAGATCGCGTTCCTGGTGGCGCCGGAGGGCGTCGAGCAGACCGAACTCACCGGCCCCTGGGAGGCCGTCCGCGAGGCGGGCGGGACGCCCCGGCTGGTCTCCACCCGCCACGGCCGCGTGCAGGCCTTCGAGCACCTCGACCGGGCCGGTACCTTCCCCGTCGACGACACGCTCGGGGAGGTGGTCGCCGCGGACTTCGACGCACTGGTCCTCCCCGGCGGCGTCGCCAACCCCGACCTCCTGCGGCTCGACCCGGATGCCGTCGGCTTCACCAGGGACTTCTTCACCGAGGGCCGCCCCGTCGCGGCGATCTGCCACGCGCCGTGGCTGCTGGTGGAGGCCGGTGTCGTGCACGGACGTACCCTCACCTCCTGGCCCAGCGTGTGCACCGACGTCACCAACGCCGGCGGCACCTGGATCGACCAGGAGGTCGTGGTCGACTGCGACGGCCCCAACGTCCTGGTCACCAGCCGCAGGCCCGGCGACCTCAAGGCCTTCCAGGACGCCCTGGTGGACGAGTTCGCGCACCAGACGCGGAGCCGCGATTAACCGTCGCTTACTTGGGGCATTTGCCGCTTTCGGCAAAGCTGTCGGGGGTGCGCGAGATCGCTCCCGGCCTCATGCGAAACTTTTCACATGAGTCCTACGCGCGCCCTCCGACGCCGTCCGCTCCGCGGTGCCGCGGCACTGGCCGGAGCAGCCGCGTTCGCGCTGGCCGTCACGGCCTGCTCGACCTCCACCGCGTCCTCCGACGGCACCGGCCCCGGAACGAACTACGTCGGCGGCACCGGTGAGATCTCCACGGTCAAGCCGGGCCACCGGGTGGCAGCGCCGGAGCTGAGCGGGAAGTCCGTCGAAGGAGCCCCGCTCAGCCTCGCCGACCACAAGGGCAAGGTCGTCGTCCTCAACATCTGGGGCTCGTGGTGCCCGCCCTGCCGGGCCGAGGCGCCGCACCTGGCCAAGGTGGCCAAGGAGACCGAGGCGCAGGGCGTGCAGTTCATCGGCATCAACACCCGGGACCTGCAGACCGCACAGGCCAAGGCCTTCGAGAAGGAATTCGCCATCCCCTTCCCGAGCTTCTACGACCCGTCCGGGGACCTGGTGCTGCGCTTCCCCAAGGGCAGCGTCAACCCGCAGGCCATTCCCTCCACGCTGATCATCGACCGTCAGGGGAAGATCGCGGTGCGCGCGCTGAAGGAGCTCAGCGCCGACGAACTGCACGAGGTCCTCGACCCGGTGATCGCGGAGAAGTGACGTGAGCGTAATCGCCGCCGGTGCCAACCAGACCGTGGTGAACGGCGCCCTGCTCGCCGCCGTGCCGGTCGCGCTCCTCGGCGGCCTGGTCTCGTTCTTCTCGCCGTGCGTGCTGCCGCTCGTCCCCGGTTACCTGTCGTACGTGACCGGCGTCACCGGCACCGACCTGGCCGAGGCCCGGCGCGGCCGGATGTTCGTGGGCGCGTCGCTGTTCGTCCTCGGCTTCACCGCGGTCTTCGTCTCCGGCGGCGCGCTGTTCGGCAACTTCGGCACGACGCTGCTGGTGCACAAGACGGTCATCACCAGGGTGCTCGGCGCGCTCACCATCGTCCTGGGGCTCGCCTTCATGGGGGTGGTCGGCGGCATCACCCAGCGCGAGCTCCGCTTCCACCGCAAGCCCGCGATGGGCCTGGCGGGGGCGCCGCTGCTCGGCGTGCTCTTCGGCATCGGCTGGACGCCGTGCCTGGGACCGACGCTGAGCGCCGTCAACTTCCTCGCCTTCAACGAGGCCAGTGCCGGCCGCGGGGCGCTGCTCACCGCCGTCTACTGCCTCGGCCTCGGCCTGCCGTTCATACTGGCCGCCATCGCCTTCCGCCGTGCGCTCGGCGCCTTCGGCTGGGTCAAGCGCCACTATGTGTGGGTGATGCGCCTCGGCGGTGGCATGCTCGTCGCTGTCGGCCTGCTGCTCGTCACCGGCGTGTGGGACCACATCGTCTACCAGATGCAGATCTGGTCGTCCGGCTTCACTCCAGGGATCTGATCCATGAGCTCGAAAGACACCGCGGGGGCACCCCCCGACGCGGCGGCGGGCGCCGGTGCCGACCTCGGCGCGGCCGGCGCACAGCTGTCGACCGCGCCCGTCGAGGACCTCGGCCAGGTCGTGCCCGGTTCCTTCGGCGGCGTCCGCGGGCCGGGTACGGCCGGCGGACTCGCCTGGACCGGGCGGGAGGTGTGGGGCTGGACGCGCTGGATCTGGCGCCAGCTCACCTCGATGCGGGTGGCGCTGATCCTGCTCTTCCTGCTGTCGCTGGCCGCCGTCCCCGGTTCGCTGGTGCCGCAGACCAGCGTCGACGAGATCAAGGCGCAGGCCTTCAAGGACGCCCACACCACCCTGGCGCCGCTCTACGAGAAGCTCGGGCTGTTCAACGTCTACAGCTCGGTGTGGTTCTCGGCGATCTACATCCTGCTGTTCGTCTCGCTCGCCGGCTGCATCGTCCCGCGCAGCTGGCAGTTCGTCGGCCAGCTGCGCGCCAAGCCGCCGGCCGCCCCGCGCAACCTCACCCGGCTCCCGGCGTACGCGACCTGGCGCACCGAGGCCGAGCCGGACGCGGTGCTCGCCGCCGCCCGGCGCGCGCTCCGCGGCCGCCGCTTCCGCACCCAGGTCACCGGTACGGCGGTCGCGTCGGAGAAGGGCTTCCTGCGCGAGGCCGGCAACCTGATGTTCCACATCGCCCTGTTCGGGCTGCTGATCTCCTTCGCGGTGGGCGGGCTGTTCAAGGCCGAGGGCGGCAAACTGATCGTCGAGGGCGACGGCTTCAACAACACGCTCACCCAGTACGACGACTTCAAGCCGGGCACCTTCTACGACGCCGACGACCTGGACACCTTCGGCTTCAAGCTGGACGGCTTCAACGCCTCGTACGCGCGCAGCGGCCCGCAGAAGGGCACGCCGCGCACCTTCCGCGCCAACATCCGCTACTGGACGAGCCCGGGCGGCAAGCAGACGAAGTCCGCGATCGAGGTCAACAAGCCGCTGGAGGTGGGCAGCTCCAAGGTCTACCTGATCGGCCACGGCTACGCGCCCGTCGTCACCGTCAAGGACGGTCAGGGCAACGTCGTCTTCCAGGGCCCGGTGCCGTTCCTGCCGCAGGACGGCAACCAGACCTCGGTCGGCGTGATCAAGGCGATGGACGTCCGCGACCACGCCGACAAGAAGACCCAGTACGGCTTCCAGGGCCTGTTCACCCCGACCTTCGCGCTGAACGCGCAGCAGGGCCCGCACTCGTCCTTCCCGGCCTTGGACTACCCGGCGCTGATCCTCACCGCCTACCACGGCGACCTGGGCGTGGACGCCGGCCTGCCGCAGAACGTGTACCAGCTCGACACCGACAAGATGAAGCAGTTCAAGGACGCCGACGGCCAGATCGTGAGCAAGGCGATGAAGCCGGGGGAGACGCTCGCGCTGCCCGACGGCGACGGCTCGCTCACCTTCGACGGCGTCAAGACCTGGGCCACCTTCCAGGTCTCCCACCAGGTCGGCAACGGCTGGGCGCTGGTGAGCGCCGTCGCCGCCATCCTCGGCCTGGCCGGATCGCTGTTCATCCAGCGCCGCCGGATCTGGGTGCGGGCGGTGCGCGGCGCGGACGGTGCCACCGTCGTCGAGCTGGCCGGGCTCGGCCGCAGCGAGTCGGCGCGGATCGCCGACGAGCTCGGTGAGCTCGCCGCCGACCTCACGGCCACGGCCCCGCCGCTGCCCGAAGCGGACCCCGAACCCTCAGAAGAACCCCTGCCCGATGACGAAGGAGCGCGCGCGTGACCATCGCTGCCGCGGTCAACGAGAACGTCGCCCACCTCAGCAACTACCTGATCTACTCGGCGATGGCGGTCTACACGCTGGCCTTCCTCGCCTACATCGCGGAGTGGGTCTTCGGCAGCCGCAGCAAGGTCGCCAAGACCTCCGCCGCGCTCGCCCCCGGCGCCGCCGGGTCCGCGCCCGCGGTCACCGTGACCGTGAAGCAGGGCGGCGGCACCGCCACCCTGGCGCGCCCCGAGGTCGTCACCCGGGCCTCCGCCAGTGACCGCGGCTTCGCCGACGGCCCCGGCGCGGCCGGCGACACCGAGCAGGGCGACCTCTACGGCCGCATCGCGGTGTCCCTGACCGTGCTGGCCTGGGCGCTGCACGTGGCCGCCGTGGCGGCGCGCGCCTTCTCGGTGCAGCGCGCCCCCTGGGGCAACATGTACGAGTTCTCCACGACCTTCGGCGCCACGGCGGTCACCGCCTACCTGGTGCTGCTCCTGCTGGGCAAGAAGGTCCGCTGGATCGGGCTCTTCCTGACCACCACGGTCCTGCTCGACCTCGGCCTCGCCGTCTCGGTCCTCTACACCGACAGCGACCAGCTGGTCCCGGCGCTGCACTCCTACTGGCTGTGGATCCACGTCTCCTGCGCCATCATCTCCGGCGCGGTGCTCTACCTGGGCGCGGTGGCGAACGTGCTTTACCTGTTCCGCGACCGCTACGAGACCGGCCTCGCGGCCTCCGGCACCTCCGAGGGCACCTGGGCGAACATCATGTACCGCCTGCCGTCGGCCGCGAGCCTGGACAAGTTCGCGTACCGCGTGAACGCCATGGTCTTCCCGCTGTGGACGTTCACGATCATCGCCGGCGCGATCTGGGCCGAGGCGGCCTGGGGCCGCTACTGGGGCTGGGACCCCAAGGAGACCTGGTCCTTCATCACCTGGGTGGTCTACGCGGCCTACCTGCACGCCCGCGCCACCGCCGGCTGGAAGGGCCGCAAGGCCGCCTACCTGGCGCTGCTCGCCTTCGCCTGCTTCCTGTTCAACTACTACGGTGTGAACATCTTCATCACCGGCAAGCACTCCTACGCCGGCGTCTGAGCCCCGGCGTCCGGCCCCGGCCGGGGTTCAGCCCAGGCCGATGGCGTCCAGCTTCGCCCGCAGGTACGCGTGCGAGTCCACGGGCTCGTACGCGTGCCTGCCGACGGGCGCGGGCAGGGGCGTGACGCGGGTGCCGGGGTCGCACTCGTAGAACCACACCAGCGACATCAGCTCCTCCGCCGGGGCGTCGGCCGGCGGGGGCAGCACGCGGTGCCGCCCGGAACGCCAGCGGTCGCCGGTCCAGCGGGCCATCAGGTCGCCGATGTTGACGGTGAAGGAGTCCGGCTCCCAGGGGGCGTCCTGCCAGCCGTCCTCGTCGGTGTGCACCTGGAGGCCGCCCTTGCCCCGCTGGCGGTCGAGCACGGTGACCGTGCCGAAGTCGGTGTGCGGGCCGATCCTGAACTGGCCCGGCTCGGGCGCTCCGACCACCTCGGTGCCCGGGTACCAGTTGATGTTGAAACCCCAGGTGGGGTGGCGGGTGTGCCGGGTGAAGAGGTCCCCGGGCCCGCCCAGGGCGGCGGCCAGCAGCTCCAGCAGGTGGTCGGAGAGACCGCGCATGTGCCTCACGTACGCGTCCACCAGCGGTCGCAGCCGCGGCGTCTCGGCCGGCCAGAGGTTCGGCAGGAACCACTCGGCGTCCACCGCCGGGTCACCGGTCGGCTCCTCGGCGGCGAACGACCAGGACTCCTTCAGGTCCGGCGGGGTGGCCGTGCCCTCCGCGTAGCCGTTGGCCTCCGCGCCCGGGCCCAGCCAGCCGCGGCCCCCGACCCGTACCGCGTACGGCTCCTTGACGGCGGCCGGCAGCCGGAAGAAGCCGCGGGCGGCCTCCCGGATCGCCGCGCGCAGTCCCGGCTCGACGCCGTGCCCGGTGACCAGCAGGAAGCCGGCCGAGCACAGCGCCTCGTCGACGGTGGAGGCGACGCGCGCGCGGGTGGCGGCGTCGCCGGTGAGCCAGGGCCCGAGGTCGATGGTGGGGATCATGCGCCGATGTCCTCGTTCCACAGCTCGGGGCGGGCCGCGACGAACTCCGTCATCAGGGCCACGCACTCCGGGTCGTCCAGCAGGACGATCTCCACGCCGTGCTCGGCCAGCCAGTCGTGGCCGCCGTGGAAGGTGCGGGCCTCGCCGATGACGACCCGGGAGATCCCGAACTGCCGGACCAGGCCGCTGCAGTACCAGCACGGCGACAGGGTGGTCACCATCGTCGTCCCGCGGTAGGTGCGCTGCCGTCCGGCGGCCCGGAAGGCCGCCGTCTCGCCGTGCATCGACGGATCTCCGTCCTGCACGCGGCGGTTGCGGCCGCGGCCCAGCACCGTGCGGCCGTCCGGAGCGTACAGGGCCGCCCCGATGGGGATCCCGCCCTCCGCGAGGCCCGCCCGGGCCTCGGCGACGGCGGTCGCCAGCATCGCCTGCGCGTCGTCCATGACGCCCAGTGTCCCGCAGGATCAGCCGCGGGGCTGGTTGTCCTGGCCGTCGGCGGGGCCGTTCTCGCGCTGCCGCAGCTCCTCCTCGCGGCGGCGCAGGTCGGCCTCCCAGCTCTTCAGCAGTTGCTCGTCCTTCTTGTTCTCCTCGCGCAGCGAGTGCAGGAACTCCGGGTTGTCGTCCGGGGCGACCCACTGCGTGCGGTGGTTGCGGTGCCACTCCGCGGGCGTGCTGCCGCCCGCCGGCCCGGTGCGGTGCTTGCCTGCGACCAGCCAGGCGATCGGCCCGATCAGCACCTCGCCGAAGAGCAGGATGACGATGACCCACACGACCTTGGGGAGGCCGCGGACCTGCTCCTCGGGCGTGTTGAGGCAGTCGATGAAGGCGTAGATCCACAACGCCAGCACCAGCAGGAACGGGATGTACCGGATCATCGCGGGAGTGCCCCCAGGCAGCGACGGCGGGGCGCGGCAGGGCCCCGGTGACGGGTCCAGGGTAGTGCGTGCCGGATACTGGACCGCATGGCTTACGACGATCTTCGCTCGCTGCTGAGGGCCCTGGAGAAGGAGGGGGACCTCAAGCGCGTCAAGGCAGAGGTCGACCCGTACCTGGAGGTCGGTGAGATCGTCGACCGCGTCAACAAGGCGGGCGGCCCGGCGCTGCTGTTCGAGAACGTCAAGGGCTCCTCGATGCCCCTGGCGATGAACGTGTACGGCACCGACCGCCGGCTGCTGAAGGCGCTCGGCCTGAAGTCCTACGCCGACATCGGCGACCGCATCGGCGGGCTGCTCAAGCCGGAGCTGCCGCACGGTTTCGTCGGCGTGCGCGAGGCCTTCGGCAAGCTCGCCGGGATGACGCACGTACCGCCGAAGAAGGTGAAGGACGCCCCCGTCCAGGAGGTCGTCCTCACCGGCGACGACGTCGACCTGGACGCGCTGCCGGCCCTGTTCACCTGGCCCGAGGACGGCGGCTCCTTCTTCAACCTCGGCCTGACGCACACCAAGGACCCCGGGACCGGCGTCCGCAACCTGGGCCTGTACCGGCTGCAGCGGCACGACCGCCGCACCATCGGGATGCACTGGCAGATCCACAAGGACAGCCGCAACCACTACCAGGTGGCCCAGCGGCGCGGCGAACGGCTCCCGGTGGCCATCGCGTTCGGCTGTCCGCCCGCCGTGACGTACGCCTCGACCGCGCCGCTGCCCGGCGACATCGACGAGTACCTCCTCGCCGGCTTCGTCGGGGGCAGGCGCATCGAGATGGTCGACTGCAAGACGGTGCCGCTGCAGGTGCCCGCCCAGGCGGAGGTGGTCCTGGAGGGCTGGCTGGAGCCCGGGAAGATGCTGCCCGAGGGGCCGTTCGGCGACCACACGGGCTTTTACACCCCACAGGAGCCCTTCCCGGCGCTGACCATCGACTGCGTGACGATGCGCCGCCGGCCGCTGCTGCAGTCCATCGTGGTGGGCCGGCCGCCGACCGAGGACGGCCCGCTGGGCCGGGCCACCGAGCGGTTCTTCCTCCCGCTGCTGAAGGTCATCGTGCCGGACATCGTGGACTACCACCTGCCGGAGGCGGGCGGCTTCCACAACTGCGCGATCGTCTCGATCGACAAGAAGTACCCGAAGCACGCCCAGAAGGTCATGCACGCCATCTGGGGCGCCCACATGATGTCGCTGACCAAGCTGATCGTCGTGGTCGACGCCGACTGCGACGTGCACGACCTGCACGAGGTCGCCTGGCGGGCGCTGGGCAACACCGACTACGCCCGCGACCTGTCGGTGGTCGAAGGTCCCGTGGACCACCTCGACCACTCCTCCTACCAGCAGTTCTGGGGTGGCAAGGCAGGCATCGACGCGACCCGGAAGCTGCCCGAGGAGGGCTACACCCGCGACGGCGGCTGGCCCGAGATGGTGCTCTCCGACCCGGAGACCGCCGCGAAGGTCGACCGCCGCTGGAAGGAGTACGGCCTGTGAGCGCCGAATCCGCGACCCCGGATCTCTTCGGACCCTCCCCGCGCCCGGACGGCAAGGTCCGGGCGTTCCTGCGGCTGGTGATGATCGAGCACTCGGTCTTCGCCCTGCCCTTCGCCTACATCGCCGCGCTCAGCGCGATGTTCGCGCAGGACCGGTCCGTCCACTGGTGGCAGCTCTTCCTGATCACCGTCGCCATGGTGGGCCTGCGCACCTTCGCGATGGCGTGCAACCGGATCATCGACCGCGAGATCGACGCCCGCAACCCGCGCACCGCGGGACGCGAACTGGTCACCGGCGCCGTGTCCGTGCGCTCGGCGTGGACCGGCGCGCTGATCGCCGTGGTGTTCTTCCTGGGCGCCGCCGCGCTGCTCAACCCGCTGTGCCTGGCATTGGCGCCGATCGCGGTGGTCCCGATGGTGGTCTACCCGTACGGCAAGCGGTTCACGGACTACCCGCACGCCATCCTCGGCCTCGCCCAGGCCATGGGCCCCATCGGCGCCTGGCTCGCGGTCACCGGCTCCTGGTCGTGGGACGCCGTGATCCTCGGCCTCGCGGTGGGCGTGTGGATCGGCGGCTTCGACCTGATCTTCGCCTGCCAGGACGTTGCCGCCGACCGCGCCCACGGGGTGCGCTCGGTGCCGGCCCGCTTCGGCGTCGACGGCGCGCTGTACGGGGCGCGGGTGAGCCACGTGGTGACGACCGTGCTGCTCGTCTGGTACGGACTGGCGGTCGGCGCCGGGGCCTTCTGGTGGGTCGGCATGCTGATCGTCGGCGGTGCCTTCGTCTACGAGCACAGCATCGTGAAGCCCGGCGACCTCAGCAGGCTCAACCGGGCGTTCTTCACGGTCAACGGCTTCATCGGGATGGCGCTGTTCCTGTGCGCCCTGCTCGACCTCGCGGTGCGCGGCCTGGGCGTGTGACGCCCTCGCGCCCGGCGCGGTCGCGCCGGGTCAGCGGCGCACGAACGGCAGGGCGACGAACTTCGGGTAGCTCCACCACTGGCCGCCGTTGGCCTTGGTGCTGCCGATGATGCAGAAGATCACCCCGGTCAGGAGGTGCAGCGCGGCCAGGGCCATCAGGCCGAAGCCCACGAAGGGCAGCCAGACCGGTCCGCCGTGGTCGTACGCGGCCACGGAGGCGAGGCCGCCGCCGTAGCCGACGATGCCCAGGAGGCCCGCAATGGCCGCGGTGATGCCGTAGTTGATCCCCTGCGCGGCGTGGTGCCGGATGAAGGGGTCGTGCTTGTTGCGCTCGTTGGAGCGGATGACCAGCGGGGTCACCCAGGCCAGCGCCCAGCCCAGGCAGCACATGCTGCTGCCCGCCACCACGGTGAGCAGCGCGCCCAGGTGGGCCCACATGGCCGGCGTGGTGGGCGGCCGCAGCGGCGGGGGCGGGAACGGCAGCGGTCCCTGGCCGTGGCCGTAGCCGTAGCCGTACGGGGGCTGCGGCGGTGCGGGCGGCGGGTACGGCGGGGGCGGTGACGGCATGGCGTGGGGCCCCTGCGCCGGACCCGGCTGCGGTGGCACGGGCGGCGCCGTGTCCCGCGGCGGTACGTCGTCGTGCTTGCTGAAATCGGTCATGGAGAACCGCCCCCCGTCGTTTGGTCCCCGGATCCTACGGCCTCATCTGATCAGCCCGTCGGCGGGGCGGTCCCGGAAGAGGAAGGCGCCCACGACGCCGCCGAGGAGGCCGAAGAGGTGGCCCTGCCAGGAGACCCCCTGCGCGGTCGGCAGGACACCCCACAGGATCGAGCCGTACGCCACCGCGACGACCAGCCCGACCGCGATGTCGATGAGGCGCCGGTCGACGAAGCCGCGCACCAGCAGGTACCCGAACAGGCCGAAGACGACGCCGGAGGCGCCGGCGGTGTTGGTGTGCGGCGGCGCCACCAGCCAGACCCCGCCGCCGCTCGCCATGACGATGACGAAGACCACGCTCAGCAGGCGGGTCGTGCCGCGCAGCGCCGCGAGGAAGCCCAGCACCAGCAGCGGCAGGCTGTTGGCGGCGACGTGGTCGAAGCCGAAGTGGATGAACGCGGCGGGGATGATGTCGCGCAGTTCGCCGATCTGCCGCGGCACGATCCCGAAGGTGTCGAGCGCGTGATGGGTCATCACGTCCACGCACTCGATCAGCCAGAGCAGCCCCACCCAGATGAACATGATCGCCGCGGCCGTCTTCGCCCGCTCTCCCGGAGCGACGTCGCCCCGGACGCGCCGCCGGGCGTCACCGGCGTCACGGCCGGCGATGGGTTCGTACGCCACAGGCCCCCCTCGTGGTGGTCCACCGTCCGCCTGGCCGGCCAGGCTCCCCTCACGGTAGACAACGACGACGGCATCCGTGGCGGTTCCCGCGCCCACTCGTCCGTTCCGCCCGGCCGGACCGGCGGAGGCCGTGCCACAGGTGGCCGGATAGGCTCGCGGCATGGACGACAGCGAGCGCGGGACACCGTGGGTGGTCGGGGTCTCCGGGGCTTCCGGGACGCCGTACGCCGCGGCGGTGCTGCGGGCGCTGCTGCACGCCGGCGAGGCGGTGGACCTGGTGGTCAGCCGGGCCGCCCGGCTCACCGTCCTGGACGAGACCGGGGCGCCTTTCCGGGACGCCCACTGGCGCGAGGACCTGGCCCGCTGGCTGGCCCGCGGCGCGGACGGCACCCCGGACCGGTTCGAGACCGATCTGAGCCGGGTGCGGTACTGGTCCGCCGGGGACCTCGCGGCCGGGCCGAGCTCGGGTTCGTACCCGGTCAAGGGGATGCTGATCGTGCCGGCGAGCACGGCCTGCGTGGCGGGCGTCGCCCTCGGGCTCTCCAAGGACCTGCTGCAGCGGGTGGCGAGCGTCACCCTGAAGGAGCGCCGGCCCCTGGTGGTCGCGGTACGGGAGACGCCGCTGGGCGGGCAGACCCTGAGGCACCTGGTCGCCCTGGACGAGGCGGGCGCCGTGGTGCTGCCGGCCTCCCCCGCCTTCTACGCCGGGGCCAGGGACATCCAGGACCTGGTCGACTTCGTCGCCGGCCGCGCGCTGGACGCCGTGCGGGTGCCGCACAAGCTGTACCGCCGCTGGGAGTTAAACAAACTGAACCCCCCAAACAA